>CAZEQW010000061.1:0-6640 GCA_964514505.1 uncultured Erysipelothrix sp.
CTCAGGACCTTCATTGGTTAGGTCATATAACGCATTAAGTAATGATCGTGTAATTGAGACAGGTTATGAGTTCTTTGATCGTATTGAAGCTAATGACAGTATAGCAAAAATTGTCCTAAATGAATTCGTTGAGAACTTAGGATTATCCATAATTTCGTTATCAAATATTTATGACCCAGATGCATTTATTATCGGTGGTGGTCTAATAGAAACTCGCCAATATTGGTGGGATGACTTAATGAAGTATATTAAAGATTCTAAGTTAAATGATATTTTATCTCCAACATTAGTTGCTGCTAAATTAGGTGGTGATGCGGCTTTCTATGGTGCCGCATACATGGGAATTACTTATCTTAAAAAAAATTCAAAATGACAAACTAGTCGAAGAAAAAAACAGGCATTCAACCCCTTTGCCTGTTTTTTTACGTTTTTATCTCAATACCTAACTCTTCTAAATATATTCCATTTACTGTATCATTGAAAACACCTTCAGCAATCTTAAATCCATTTGAAGCGTAGAGACCAATGGCTGGTTTGTTCGTTGCAGCCACAAAGAGTCTTAGGTAATCTCTATTGGCTTCTTTTGTGATTCGTATTGCTTCTTTTAGTGTTAGTGAAGCGATGCCTTGTCTTTTATAGTTAACATTCACACCTAAACGATCTATGTATAGATAGGTTACACTATTATCAATCCATGTTACATGATTATTTCCTGGGTTATTTTCATTGAGGGTGAAGCAAGATATAATGATGTTATCTTTAGTTACTATATATACCTTATTATCATAGGTATCATTAATGATGTTATTAAGGGGATAGTCCTCCGTCCAAAACATATAGCCGTTGTTGTTCATGTCTTTGATGATTGCTTTGTAGAGTATCGTTAATTCTGGTATATCATGTTTAGTGGCTAGTCTTGTAATCATGGTAAACCTCCTTTAAGTTTCATTAATTTTACGATAGGTGATAGTTAGAGTCAAGTTATAATAAAAACCAGGATGTTGGTCCTGGTTTTTGTTTGCTTATTGCTAACGGGGATAGCTACTGTCCTTAATTAATTTTTGCTTAAGTCTCTTAGCATTTTGAAGAAGTAGAACATACCAATTGTTAGTAGAATGTGACTAATTCCAGCAAATCCTGAGACAGCTGCGTTCATGCCTTTAGCAATGTCTGTTACGTGAATGTCTAGTAATCCTCTTACTAATAGCATCGCTATAGTTGAAACTAAACCTAAGTTATAGAAAATATAGAATCTGTTGAATGATTTGTGTTTGTGTAACTTAAGTTGGTTTTGAAATAGTGCTGCGATTAGGAAGAAGAACATTCCTAGTACAAGTGTGTGAGTATGGATTAGTGAGAGTTTTGTTGCTCCTGTGAATCCTGCAATTTTTGTGTATTCTCTGTAGAATACTCCTGCCGCTAAGCCAATGATCATATATGTAAATGCTGTGTTAATTAATTTTTTCATTTTCTTTTTCTCCTTGTTTTGGAAGGCGGATTGTTATTTCGGTGCCTTCGTCTTTTTTACTGTACAGTGCGATAGTTCCTTTGTGTAGACTGACTATCTTGTGTACTAGTGATAGTCCCAGTCCATTTCCTGGGATGTTGTGGGATGTGTCTTCTTGGTAGAACTCTTGAAAGATGTGTGCTTGTGCTTTTGAATTAATACCAATACCATCGTCTTTAATAGTAAAGATAACACTTGTTTCATCTTCGTGAAGTTTAATATCAATTAGACCGCCATGGTCCACAAATTTAATGGCGTTTGAGAGTAAGTTTTCCCAAACTAGTATGAGCAGTTGCTCATTTCCGCAGAAAGTTATGGCTTCTAACTCCGGTAATAGATTGATCTCTTTTGCGCTCCATTGGTTCTCTAGTGATAAGATAATTTCTCGTATTTGCTCATCTAGTTCAAACTCGTCTATAACCACGTTGTCTTCTTTATGGTTGAGTCCTGATAAAACCAGGATGTCGGTTGTTAGGGCTGTGAGTCGTTTGGTACTGTGGATAATTCGTTGAGCGTAATACTTTCTTTTAGTATCATCTAGATTGTTGTTTTGAAGTAGTGTAGCATAACCTTCAATAGCTGAAACTGGAGTTTTGAACTCATGGGAAACACTGTTAATGAAGTTAAAACTAAGTTTCTCATTTTGATCCAGTTCTTTTATCATCTTATTGAAGTTTTGCGTCATAGTCTCTAACTCCTCAATATAGTGTTCTTCTGGTAGTTTCACATTGAAGTTTCCCTTGGCTACTTGTTGAGATGCATAACTAATAGTTTCAATGGATTTAATAAAGTTCTTGCTTATATATCTTGAGAGCAGTGTGGCCATTATCACCCCTGCACTAGCAATGAATATTAGGTAGATTAAGGGTGTTCTTAAATTTATTATATCCATGTGATATAGAAACATAATTGCGCTGGTTATAGCTAGTAAAGTAAATATCATGACGATGAAGACATAGAGTGATAGGATAAGTCCTAGTTTTCCTTTGAATCGTTTATTCTTCTTCATGTTTTAGTACCGCCTTATAACCAAGGCCTCTTACGGTAGTAATCTTAAAGTCTTTGTTGTCTTTTAATCTAGATCGTAAGCGGCTTATGTGGACATCTAATGTATGCAAGTCAGTATCTGATTCCATACCCCATACGTCGTCAAATATTTGTCTTCTTGTGTAAATCTTGTTCATGGATGATAGGAGTTTAAATAGAAGTAGAAACTCTTTCTGAGGGAGTTCTTGGTTCGTATTGTTGTACTCGATGGTGAGTGCATCTTGATTTAAAGTTGTACTTCCAATCTTTAGAATCGTTTCGGCATCTATCTTTGAGCGTCTTAGTAAAGCATCAATGCGCCATACCATCTCATTGACATCAATTGGTTTTACCATATAATCGTCGGTTCCTACTCTGAAGCCCTCTTTTTTATTGCTTATACCACCTAAGGCAGTAATTAGTAAGATTGGCATCGTGTAGTTTCCTAGTCTCAGTAGTTTAACCATTTCATATCCATCCATTTCGGGCATCATTACATCACTAACAATTAGATCAATGTGTTGATTACTAACAATGTCTAGTGCTTCTACTCCATTTGTGGCGCTTACTACGTTGTAGTTCTCGTTTTCTAGGACGTTATGAAATAGGTCGAGTAGTTCAGTGTCGTCTTCAACTATTAGAATTGTTGGCATAGATACCTCCTTATATAAAGCAATCTCAAGTTTATTATAACACTTGAGATTGATTGTTTTATTACTTATTAATTTTTTCTAAAGCAGCTTGTGCTAATAGATTTAGATAGTTCCAAGGTCTATCAAAGTGTGGCTGGAAGAAGAAGTCAACGAAGGCTAAGTCTTCTACAGTCATTTTATTTTGGATCGCAAGTGATAGCGTGTTAGCAGATTGTGTTATATCGTATTTAGATAATAACTGTCCACCAACGATTTGATTATTGTCCTTGCGCCAAACAAGTTTCATTGTAATCTTCTCGTTTGTTGGCATGAACTCTGGTCGATAGAAGTCTTCTACTACAACACTATCAACATCCATATTGAAGACAGCGGCGCTACTTTCGTTAATACCTGTTGAACCAATATTGAATCCAAATAGGTATAATCCAGAAGTACCTTGTGTACCTCTATAAGCTACTTTGTTTTCTAAGATGTTTAATCCTACAAGTGATCCCATACGTACTGCATTTGTTGCTAGTGGAATGTATGAGTGATCTTCAGTTGGGTTATAGTGTACAGCAACATTATCACCAGCCGCATAAATATCTGGATTTGATGTTTGCATGTATTTGTTAACTTTTAAAGCGCCATTTGGCAATGTGTCTAGTTTACCTTTAACTAGCTCGTTGCTTGGTCTAAAGCCAACGCACATAATAACTAAGTCTGCTTCAAATGTAGCTTCTGGTGTTGTAACAGAATTAACTTTTCCGTTTTCATCTTTACCAAAAGATTGAACAGTTTGACTAAGAGCTAAAGTAATTCCTTTTTCTCTGAAGTCGTTTTCTAGAATATCAGTGATTTCATGGTCTAAGTATTTATTTAGAACACGGTCTAATCCATCGATTAAAGTAACATTTTTTCCAGTGTCATGGAATGCTTCAACTAATTCAATACCAATATATCCACCACCAACAATTACTACATTTTGAGCATCTTGTTTAGCCGCAAAGATTTCTTTAGCTTGGTTATAGTTCTTACATAATAAAATGTTCTCAGCTTCTACACCTGGAATAGGTGGCTCAATTGGCCATGATCCAGTTGTAAGAACCAGCTTGTCATAAGATTCTTCAAATGTTTTGTCATTAATCATGTCGTAAACTTTGACTACTTTATTTACTTCGTCAATCTCAAGTACGTTGTGTTCCATGTGAACACGTGCACCTAAAGATTCTAGTTCTGCTGGATTTGAGTAGAATAGACTTTGAGCGTCTTCTACTACTTCTCCAATATATAATGCAATACCACAAGATAAGAATGAAACGTTGTCGTTTCTTTCAAAAACTACTACTTCCATATCAGGAGCTGTTTTCAAAATTGATTTAACAGCAGATGTACCAGCGTGGGTACAACCAATAACTACAGTTTTCATAATGAATACCTCTTTTCACTTGTATTTTACTACAATTATCTCAACTATATCTCAATTATGCATTGATATTCTGCTTATTTATAAAATGAAATTCACATAAAAAATTGTTTAATTTGGCCTAATCAAACATTTGGTTGTTTGACAATATAGGTGGTACTTATGGGAAAGTACGAAGAAGCATTTAGTATTATTAATAAGTAGTTTTGAAACTCAAAAGATAATGTAATTGCGCTTGCAACTTTGGACTTGAAATTAGATAACCCAGGCCCAGTAGTAAGAGATGTTGATGCCTTTTATGAGGATGGAGTGTTCTACGTTATTACGTATGCTCTTACTCGTAAAGTTAGACAACTTGAGAAAACACCTAATGTAGCTGTGTCTGTTAACTTTGGAGATTTCAATGGTACGGGTATTGCTAAGAATCATGGTTGGGTCATGAAACCTGAGAATAGTGAAATTAGAGCTAAGATGCATGAAATATTCAAAGAATGGTATGAAACAATAAATGATGAGAGTGATGAGAACTTTGTTATTGTTTCTATTACATTAAAAGAAGCTAGACTTAGATTAGATCATGGTGCTATCTTATATAGACTAGATATGGAGAATGGAGTTGCCCTTAATTAGGCAGCTCTTTTTAAAATGAAGACAATATTGTTTGGCACCTATGAGTGGTTGGTATTAGAAGAAAAAGAAGATAAGATATTAATAGTTACTAAGGATATTATTGATGGTAGAGATTTCCACGATACTAAGGGCCCAGTAACATGGGAGGCATCAGCAATTAGGCATTATCTCAATCATGATTTCTTTGAGAGTCTTGATGATAAGCACTTAGTAGTAGAAGTCCTAAATACTAATCCAGATAATACTTGGTATAAAACATCTGGTGGTAATGATACATTAGATAAAGTGTTCTTATTATCTATGGATGAGCTTGTTAGGTATTACTTTGGGGATAGTTCTCATTTATTGGATTATCCACTAAAGAACCAACGTTATTGGTTTAATCGTATAGATGAGAATAACGTTAATAGAAGATCACTATATCTAAATGAACCATGGTGGTATTGGACTCGTACTATGGGGAAGACAAATAAGTTTGCTGTATATATTCACTATGATGGAAATGTTGGAATTCAAGGTAATGGTATCGGTAAGAGAAACGTTATTGGTATTCATCCTATAACGAAGTCTAATTGTGGTGGTATAAGACCAGCGTTGTGGTTAAAGAAAGAGTCATAAGTAAAGGAGTTACCGATGATTGGTAACTCTTTTTTATCCACTAATTGCCAATATTTTGATGTTTGGGATGTAAAAAACGACCTATATAAGAACATATTGCTTTGCTATAATATTTATAATAACAACTAGAAGGAGGATTTGAAATGAATAGTAATGATTCAAGTATAATAGATAAAACTTTGCCCGAGATATTTGGCAAAGAGTATGGCGAGGTGTTTCTAACAAAATGGTTAGCATATATTTTAGAAACCAATCCATTCGTAGTAAATGCATTCTTAGGAGAGGGTGAGGGAGAAGAAAATATTGACTTCACTAAGATGAGTTACACTGTTACAGTAAATAAGAGAATAGATAATAATGAAAAAGAAGCGAAGTTTATTGACTTATTTATTGAGTCAGAAGAATGCATCATTGCTATTGAAAATAAAGTGTTGTTAGGATTAAGTGGAGAAGATCAACTTAAGAATTATAATGAGGGCATCAAAGAGTATGTCAAAGCTAAAAAACGTAATATAAGAGTAGAAAAAGTCTTGCTGTTACCAATTTTCAACAAAACTGAGCCTAATAATGATTTCAGTGTTCTACATTATTCAGACATTTCTGAGTACATAGAAAAGCATCGTCTAAAGAATGATGAATTGAAAGAAGGTAGTACGGTTCGAAACTATCACTTAGATAATTTGGTTTCCCACATAGAAAAAAATCTATCTAAAGATTTAAATGAAAAAGCACTGCAAGCATTATTTAGAAAAGAAAATATCATGCAAGAGTTTGATGATGAACTCGAGTTCAAAAAGAAAA
>CAZEQW010000062.1:0-6614 GCA_964514505.1 uncultured Erysipelothrix sp.
AAATACACTCCTGTTTATTAACAGGAGTTTTTTATACTTTTATATATAAGCGTTAATCGTAAATTTATTGTAAATACTTAATCATATTTAAGAAAAACTCAAGTAAATAATTTTTCTTTAAAATATGAAAATACTCACTTTTTAAAAACTTGACATAAGATGTGTATATTATATAATTATGTCGTTGCTATGTGGTTTTCTATCACAGATCAATGGTCCAAAATTAGGTTTAGAAGTGGTAAAACACTCTTAGGGGGATATTAAATGAGAGAATTTGAAGGATTAGATGTATCGGAAGAGGAAATTAGTCTTTCGGAGATTTTTGAAGCAGTTAAACCATTTATTTTGCATATCTTAATCATTACATTAGTGATGGGTATTTTGGGATTTGGTTATACAAAATTATTTGTTAAGCCTGTATACCAAAGTAGTGCCACATTGATTGTTAATAACAGAAAAGATGATTCAGGTGCTATTTCAAATGATGAAATTAACTCCGCAAAGGGTTTAGCTTCAGTATATAGTATTATTATAAAGAGTGATGCAGTGATGCAACCGGTAGTTAATTTAATTGATCAAAGTATGAGTGCTAATAAATTAGCTGATAAAGTTAGTGTTTCTTCGGTTAATGGAACGCAAATTATAAAGGTTTCAGTGAATGATCGTGATCCAATGAAGGCGCAACGTTATGTTGATGAAATACTTAAAGTTGCACCAGGAGTTATTGAAGAGATGGTTGAAGCAGGATCGGTTAAAGTTGTTTCTCAACCAACAGCTCCTAAAAGTCCAATCTCACCTAATGTTAAGATAAATACTTTGATGGCAGCAATGCTTGGATTTGTATTGTCATTAGGAGCGGTCTTGGCTGTTTTCTTCTTTGATAATACCTTTAGAACACCAGAGGAGATAGAGAAGTACTTAGACCTTCCAGTTATCGGAGTTATCCCAAATGTGGAAAGTGTTAGTAAGGGGGGGTCTTATAATGCTTAGAAAGAAAAAAGTAGTTGTTAAACGTGACACTGCTATAATTAATGATAAATCACCTTTCGCTTTTAAAGAAGCGTATCGTACATTAAGAACGAATTTAAATTTTATGACATTTTCTGGTGAAGTTCGCGCCATTGCAATAACTTCATCAATGCAAGATGAGGGTAAGAGTAGTGTTTCAATTAACTTAGCACGCGTACTTACGCTATCTGGACATCGTGTATTATTGGTAGATGCGGATTTACGTAAACCAACTTTACAACGTTATTTAAGAGTGCGTAAGCAATTTGGAACGGGATTTTCATCGCTACTATCAGGTCAAGCTAATTTAGATGATGTTGTTTATCATTTTCAACCACTTGAGTTTGATGTAATTTTTTCTGGTCCTATTCCACCTAATGCCTCAGAGTTATTAGGCAGAGATTCAACTAAACAGTTAATTGATGATATGAAAACTAAATATGACTTTATAATTTTTGATACGCCACCAAGTGGAGTTGTAACAGATGCTACTGTACTAGCTCAAAAGTTAGATGGTGTTATATTTACTGTAAGACATAAGTTAGCTGAAAAGAATGTAGTTAGACGTGCTATAAAGTCCCTTCAGAGTACAGATGTTAATATACTAGGCATTGTTTTTAATGACTATGTTTCATCCTCGGGTGAAACAAATTATAGTTATTATGGTGAATAGGTATGATTGATTTACATAATCATATCGCTTTCGGACTAGATGATGGTTCTAAAGACCTATTTGAATCAAAAGAAATGATTAAAGAAGCCTTAATTCAAGGGATTAATACCATTGTATTAACACCTCACTTTAATCCAAGTAGAAATGATTTAGAAGAATTTATTACAAAAAGGGATGAAGTCGCAAGTGCATTGCGAGAAGAAAACTTGATCAATATTAAAACTGGAGCAGAAATATACTTAACTTCCAGTTTAAGTGATATGGATATAGGAAGATTGTCGATTGAAGGCAGTGATTATATTTTACTTGAGTTATCAACTCAAGTAATGCCTGTTGGGTTGGAGAGTCAATTGCTAAGTATTATGAACCATGGTTTTATTCCGATATTAGCGCATATTGAACGCTATCCATATCTATTAGAGAATCCAAAGTTAATGATAGATTTAATTAATCATGGTGTCTTGTTTCAAGTAAACACATCTACGTTTATGGATTCAAGCAAAAAGGGATTAGTTCGTGCGTGTGTTAAACACAATCTAATTCATCTTGTGTCATCGGATGCTCATAACATGGATAGAAGGCCCATGAATTCGGGTATTGTAATGGATGCCATTGAGAAAGAGTTTGGTAGTGACTTTGTGAATTATCTAAAAGATAATGCCCGTAAAGTTATTAATAATGAAGTAATCAATGTATATGAACCGGGTAGTTTGAAAAAGTTATTTGGGAAATACCGCTAAGGGGGAAATCCCCTTTTTTTATTTCATTTAATTTACATGCTTAAGCAAATGTATTTGTGTTAAAATATTAAAAGAGTAAGGAGGCTTATTAAATGTCAAAAAGTAATGAATTACCAAATAGAAGTGATGTTAGAATTGAAGATACCTGGGATCTTACCCCCATCTTTATCGACGATAATGCCTGGGATATTTCCTATAAAGAGGTCGAAGAGGACCTAAGTAAGATTGTTGATTATAAAGGAACACTCACAAAGAGTGCTGATAGTTTATTAAAAGGATTGAAGTATCGTGATAACTTATCACAGCGTCTTGAACACTTGTATGTATATGCACATCTTAATTTTGATGTTGATACAACAAATGCTACTTACCAAACTATGAATGGTAGAATTATGGGTCTACTATCTAAATTTAGTGCAGAGTTCGCTTTCTTTGATACTGAGATATTGAGTGTTAATGAAGACGTTATTAAGGGTTTCTTAAGTGAAAGTGAAGCACTTAGGTTATATGAACATCAACTTGAGATTCTGTTTAGAGCTAAAGACCATGTGTTGAGTGAGAAAGAGGAGCGTATTTTAGCAGCTTCTTCAGAGGTATTTAATGTGCCTTCTCAGACATTTGGCATGTTAAACAATGCAGATATTGTATTTCCATCGATTGAAGATGAGAATGGTGAAATGGTTCAACTATCTCATGGCCGTTATGCTTTATTTATGGAAAGTAATAATCGAGAGGTTCGTAAGCGTGCTTTTGAAGGAATCTATAGTTCATACTCAAACTTAAAGAATACATTGGCTACAACATTGTCAGGCCAGGTTAAGGCGCATAACTTAAATGCTAATTTAAGAGGTTTCGAGTCTGCGCGTCATGCTGCTCTGTTTAATAACCATATTGATGAAGCGGTATTTGATGCATTGTTATCAGGTATTCATACTAATATTGATCTACTACATGATTATGTTGATTTGCGTAAAGACGCTTTAAAGTTAGATAAGATAGAAATGTATGATATCTATGTTCCTATGTTAGAAGATGTTAACCTTAAGTTTACTTATGAAGAAGCTCAGGAAATCATTCTAGAGGCTTTATCTGTATTAGGTGATGAGTATCACTCAGTTCTTAAACGTGCGTTTAATGAGCGTTGGATTGATGTAGTTGAGAATAAAGGTAAGCGATCTGGTGCTTATTCATCAGGTGTATACGGAACGTATCCATATATTCTAATGAACTGGCAAGATAACCTAGATAATATGTTTACTTTAGCTCATGAGTTGGGTCACTCAGTGCACTCGTATTTCACTAGAAAATATCAACCTTATATTTATGGTGATTATTCAATCTTCTTAGCAGAAGTTGCGTCAACTACTAATGAGAACTTATTATTGAACTACTTGTTAGATCAATATGAAGATCCTAAGATTAAAGCATACTTGTTAAACCACTATTTGGATTCAGTCAAAGGTACAGTTTATCGTCAAACTCAGTTTGCTGAATTTGAACATATGATTCATAAAGCGGACCAAGAGGGAACTCCTTTAACAGCTGATTATCTATGTGATACTTATTATGATTTAAATAAGTTCTATTATGGAGAAGAAATTAGTACCGAAGAAATACGCTATGAGTGGTCTCGCATTCCACACTTCTACTATAATTATTACGTATACCAGTATGCGACTGGATTTAGTGCTGCTACACTATTTAGTGAGACAATCTATAATGGTGGAGATGTAACGCCGTACTTAAACTTCCTTAAAGCAGGAAGCCATAAGTATCCAATTGATGTACTTAAAGAAGCAGGCGTAGATATGCGTGATTCTAAAGCGGTAGATGTTACTTTGGAAACATTTGGTAAGAGAATTAAAGAATTAAGAGAAATTATTAAGTAAGACAAAGGGTATAGCGATTGCTATACCCTTTAATTATGTAACATTAACTTTTACATTTATAACACTACCGATTATTGATACAGGTAATTCTTCTACTTCCTGTGGTGTAAAGAAGCGGGTTTCAACATTAGGATTGCTGGCTTCAAGTATCAACATATTATCTTTTTTAATCACACGTTTAAGAGTTGCCTCATCGCCATTGATCATTACGATAGCTAGTGAACCATTTGGAACATCGTCTGTTTTTTTAATAAGAACCAAATCATTCTCATAGATTCTAGAACCAATCATTGAATCACCTTTTACTCTAAGGTAGTAATCTCCCTTATCATAATCATGTTTACTGACTTCTTCATAATCTTGAATGTCTTGGTCTGCAAAATAATCATATCCAGCTTTAACAGTTCCAATTACAGGTTTAAAGAAACGATGCTTTAAGTAATCTTGAACATCAATTCCAAATAAATGAGAAAGAAGATCTTGTTTATCAATAGAAATGTTTTTAACCAACCCGTTTTCCCATCTTGATACACTGGATATATTAACGCCCACTGCTTCAGCAATATCATTTAGAGATAGGTTTTGCTTATGTCTATAGACTGAAATAAGTTCTTGTAGTGTCATCATATCACCTCTATGTATATTATACTGATTATGCAAATAAAACTCAAGTATTCATATTTTATTGCATAAAAGTATTGAAATATGCAAGTATTGGCTTATAATATAAGTGAGGTGATAGAAAATGAAAGAAAGATCTATCCTACATATTGATATAAATCATTGTTTTGCGCAGATTGAAGAAATGAAACATCCTGAGTTAGTTAATGTTCCGATGTGTGTTGGAGGGGATGAGTCAAGGCGTCATGGTATTGTATTGGCGCGTAATCTTGAGGCTAAGAAGTATGGAATTAAAACAACACAAACTCTTCGTGAGGCGTATGCTAAGTGTCCGGATTTAGTAGTAATACCGCCATCGTATCATGACTATTCATACTATAGTGAAAAGATTAAGGATGTTTATAGGGAGTATACTGCTGATGTTGAATCCTTTGGGATTGATGAAGCTTGGGTTGATGTTACTGATTCAAGATTATTGTTTGGTAGTGGAGAAAAGATCGGTCGTGAGATTCAAAATAGAATTGTTGAAGAGTTTGGTATAACTGTTTCTGTTGGTGTTAGTTTTAATAAAATATTTGCGAAGCTAGGCTCCGATATTATTAAGCCCAAAGGCTTTGTTTGTATAACTAAAGATAACTATAAAGAGGTAGTATGGCCTTTACCGGTAGAAGACTTATTATACGTTGGTCCTAAAACTAAACCTAAGCTTAATTTATTAGGGATTTATACGATTGGTGATCTTGCGACGTTTGACTTAGATATTTTAGAGAAAAAGTTTGGTAAACATGGAGTCATGATTTGGGGCTTTGCGAATGGTTTAGATAATCAAGATGTTAATAATATAACGCCAATGCCAAAGTCTGTGGGTAATGGTATTACAACAGTACGTAATATGAATACCATGAGTGAGGTAAAGGAAGTAATGTATGTACTTGCTGAATCTATTGCGGCGCGTTTAAAGGACCAAGGTTTAGCTGGTAATGTAATTGCGGTTAGTTTGCGTGATACTAATTTAGAAACTATTTCGCGTCAAAAAAAGATAAGTATAGCAACTAATTTAGTGAGTGATATTATGGAGGTAGGAATGTACCTTTTTAATAATGAGTTTGAATTCACTCCTCCATATCGAAGTATTAGTGTTACTGTTTCGGGTGTTAAATTAGAGCAAGATTTTTATCAAACGAATTTATTTGAAAAAGCAAATTATAAGAATGAAGAGAAGCGTTTAGATAATACGATCGAGCATATTCGTGGCAAGTATGGTTTTGGGATTATTAAACGGGCTCTGATGTTAGTTAATGAGGATCTAACTGATTTCAATCCTAAAGGCGATCATACTATTCATCCAAGGGGATACTTTAAATGAAGCGTTGGTATAAAAAGTATGTTGATGTTGTGGTTTTAGTTAATCGATATGGTGAGATTAGTCCGTTATTTATAGTAGTAAATAGTCGTAAGTATCAAGTGGATAGGGTCCTTGATATTAGGAATGCTCATTCTAGAGTTGGGGGCTCAGGTGTGCGTTATCGTTGTCGAATACAGAATCAGGAACGTAATTTATTTTTGGAAAAAAACAGGTGGTTTATGGAAAGTTTACAACCTTGAGTTAAGAGAATCAAATATTGGTTCTCTTTTTGTTTGCAAATGAAAAATTAATGTGTATAATAATCTTGGGTTTGGTTT
>CAZEQW010000063.1:0-6344 GCA_964514505.1 uncultured Erysipelothrix sp.
AATAACATTTAAAGTATACGCAAAAAGAGGGTTTCCTCTTTTTGTGTATTTATAAAAGGAGTAAGAGTATGAGTGTAAATGTTGGTATTATAAATGTAGATAAATATTATGGTTCTTTTCAAGCCATTGATGATGTGTCGCTTGATATAAAAGAAGGCGAGTTTTTTACGTTATTGGGGCCTTCGGGATGTGGTAAAACAACGCTATTGCGTATGATTGCTGGGTTTAACTCCATCGAAGCAGGAGAAATTAAGTTTGGTGAGCAAGTTATTAATCACTTGGCAGCTCATAAACGTAATATTGGGATGGTGTTTCAAAACTATGCGGTTTTCCCTCATTTGTCAGTATATGATAATGTAGCGTATGGATTAAAAGCCCGTAAGATTGATAAAGAAGAAGCCCATCGTCGGATTATGGAGGCGTTGGAAGTAGTTCAAATTGAAGCCCTAAAGGATCGTATGCCTTCAAACCTATCTGGGGGTCAGCAACAACGTGTGGCCTTAGCTAGAGCGATTGTTATTGAGCCAGAGATTCTATTGATGGATGAGCCTTTAAGTAATTTGGATGCTAAACTTCGAGTTCAAATGCGTACCGTTATTCGTAAAATTCAAAAACAACTTAATATTACAACGATTTATGTAACCCATGATCAAGAAGAAGCCCTGGCTATTTCAGATCGCATTGCAGTTATGAGTAATGGGGTTGTCCAACAAGTTGATAATCCAGAAGTAATCTATAAGAAGCCTGCCAATAAGTTTGTATCGAATTTTATTGGAACCTCAAATTTTATTGAGGGGACGGTAGTGGATAATCAAACACTTAAGATTGATGATTATACCTTTAAGTTTAACCATACGGCGACTGTAGGTGAGCGAGTTTCAATCTCAGTGCGTCCTGAACAATTTGAAATCAGTGAAACAGAAGGTATAAAGGGAAAAATCGTCTTATCAACATTCTTAGGAGACTTCATTAATTATGAAGTAGAACTTGAGAATGGATCTATCGTAGAAGTTAATGAGTATACAGGTATTATGCGTGAGGAAGAAAATCTAAGAATTAAACCAATCGCACACTTAATTAATGTCTATGATCTTGAAGGTTCGGTGAGATATAATGTTGAATAAGATTAAGAACTATTTGGATCGCCAAGTCTTTGATTTTTGGTTCTTTTCAAAAATTATTATTTTCATTGGGTTAGCGGTCTTTCTAGTCTATCCAACGATTATGTTATTCTCAAGTGGATTCTTTGACGTAGATGGCAATTTTACATTTGATAATTTCAAGACATTCTTTCAATATGAATATTACTACCAAACGTTGTTTAACTCACTTAAGATAGCCACAATAACAACTATTATTAGTGTTATTATCGGGGTGCCAATGGCTTATCTTACAACGCGTTATAATATTATGTTTAAGAAAATAATTAATGTAATGATTATCATGTCCTTGATGTCTCCACCATTTATTGGTGCTTACTCATGGATTATTCTATTAGGAAGAAACGGTTCTATCACTAACTTCTTTAAGGGTATTGGCATTAATTTACCGACAATTTATGGATTTAATGGAATAATCCTAGTATTCGTACTTAAATTATTCCCTTATATTTATCTATACGTAACAGGAGCATTGGAAAGTATTGATAGTTCCTTGGAAGAGGCAGCTGAAAACTTAGGAATGAATAAGATAAAACGTATGTTGACAGTTACATTCCCATTGATTGTTCCAACAATCGCAGCTGGTGCCATTATGGTATTTATGACAAGTCTTGCAGACTTTGGTACGCCAATGTTAATTGGGGAAGGATATCCTGTATTACCAGTTCTTGCTTATAATGAGTTCGTGAGTGAGATGGCTGGTAACCCTGGGTTGGCCTCAGCATTAAGTATTATTATTGTAATATGTTCAACGTTAGTATTATTAGTTCAAAAACGTTATGTAAGTAAAAAGAACTATAATATGAATGCTTTAAGACCACCGGCAGTAGTTAAACTAAATCCAATTCCTAGAATCTTAGCAACAGTAAGTGTATTCTCAGTGGCGTTCTTAGCGTTCTTGCCTAATATCGTAGTTATCGTTACTTCTTTCTTCAAGACAAAGGGACCTTTATTTGTAGCAGGTTGGAGTTTAGATAGTTATCGAACTATCTTCTATAAATTAGGTAGAGACATTCAAAATACATTTGTGTACTCTGGTATTGCGATGGTATTTATTGTTATTATAGGTATCTTGGTTGCTTACTTAGCAACTAAACGAAAGAGTGCTTCATCTTCTATTTTAGATTTAGTGGTTATGTTCCCTTATGTTATTCCAGGTACCGTGTTTGGTATTGGATTAATATTAGCGTTCAAGAATCCGCCAATTAGATTGGTAGGTACTGCAACGATATTAATAATCTCGTTTGTTATTAGGAAGCTGCCTTATACAGTGCGGTCGTCCTCGGCTATTTTACAGCAAATAGATCCTAGTATTGAAGAGGCTTCCGTTAGTTTAGGAGTTAGTCCTATGAAGACATTCTTTAGTGTAACGGCTCGATTAATGTTACCAGGAATTGTATCTGGAGCAATCTTAAGTTGGATTAGTACAATAAATGAGTTGTCTTCAACTATAATGTTATATACTGGAACTACTTCAACTATTGCAGTTGATATATATACAGAAGTAATTAGAGCAAGTTTTGGTACAGCAGCCGCATTGGCTAGTATTTTAACAATCGCTACAATCTTGTCGTTTGTAGTGTTCCATATTATTTCGAAAGGAAAAGTATCTGTTGTTTAAATTCAAGAAACACCCTCAACAAAGTATAAAAGGTAAGATGTTAAGGCTAGTAGCCTTAACATCGATTATCCCAAACTTAGTTTTGGGTGTTTTTGCTATTCTATTGATTCTTCAAACATCAGCATCAAATGTTAATCAGCAATTAATTTCAAACGCAACAAGCGCAAGGGATATAATGGCTGATTCAATCTCAAATCAAGTCTTAGAGTTTGAAGCTTGGGTGAAAAAAGAAGTCATTAGTTCATATTCATCATTTGATGATATGAAGAGTAATGAGTTGAATGTTGAAGTTACCATGCACCAGTATATTGGAAATAACCAAAATACTATGTCTCTATACTTACTAGATGAGTTTGGTGGATATATTGGGACTAAAGAATTACCAACGTCATATCGTTTACCTTCCTTTAAAGACTGGGGAATCTTTAGTGATATGAGTAAAAACTCTAGCGTCACTTTCTATGGTGGATTTGATAATGAAGAGGTTATGAAAAGGGCTTATGGCTTGGGGTATAAGGTTGAACTGAACGATGGGAATATTGTATATGCTATTATGGATGTTGCACCAGGATATATTAGTAACCAACTAAAGGGCCTACGAAATACTTCATTTGGCCTTACGAGTTTTGTAATAGTAAATAGTAAGAATATTATTTTGTATAGTGACTTACCATTAAATAGAGGTATTAAGATTTTTGATGAAGATCTTTTAGCTAAAAGTGAAGAAGTTCAGATTGCACAAGATTTTGCTCATGACATAAAAATCTATGCTGCTTTTGAGACTGATAAGTTTAATAATGGAACCATTGGATTGTCGATATTGATTGGGTCAGTTATTTTACTGAGTGGTTTACTATCATTTTATAATGGAATTAGGTACTCAAAGAGTCTGTCAGATCCAATCATTGAACTAACAGATGAGATACATAGTTATCAAACTGATGATTCAGTGATTGATAAAGTTAAAAATAAAAATGAAGTAGCTGAGTTGCGTACTCAGTTTAGAATTATGATGACACAACGTGAAAAATCTACAGAGGAGTTATTGGAGAAGCAAAGTCTATTGAAAGATGCCGAATTCAAGTCCCTATCATCACAGATTCAACCACACTTTCTTTATAATACATTGGAGTCTATAAAGTGGAAAGCTAAACTGAACGAGACTGATGATATAGTTGTTATGGTTTCTAAATTAGGTGACATATTAAAGGCCAATATGAATCTATCGGAATCGATTGTGACGATTGAACAAGAACTTCGTTATATTGATTCATATTTGCAGATTCAAAAATTGCGTTATGGTGATCGAATTAAATCCATTATAGTAGTTGAGGAAGAACTTTATGATTTGAAAATACCTAAGTTAATCTTGCAACCTATTATAGAAAATGCAATCATCCATGGTATCGAGCCTTTGGCTGAAGGTGGTATGATCGAGGTATATGGATGGGCGAGTAGAGAAAATGTCTATTTTACTGTCTTTGACAATGGTATAGGAAGTGATTTTGAGTTTGATGAGTATATTAAATCAAAGGGGTCGAAGAGTATTGGATTGTTGAATGTTAATCGCCGTCTGCAATTGTATTTTGGTGAGAACTATAAGATGACATGGGAAAGTACGAAGGATGTTGGTACTATAGTTCATCTTAAGATGCCAAGAAGGGAAGTGATTGAAGATGTTTAGAATGTTGATTGTAGAAGATGAAGTTGCGACGCGTCGTGGTCTTATTTTAACGATACCTTGGGAAAAAATAGGTATCGAAGTTATTGGAGAGGCTAGTAATGGTCAAGAGGGGTTGGAGTTAGCTCAAAAGTTGAATCCTGATATTATCCTAACGGATATTAAGATGCCATTATTAAATGGACTTGATATGATGGAGGCAATTTCTAAAGACAATAAGGAAGTTGTGTTTGTTGTTTTAACTGCATTTGGTGAGTTTGAATATGCTAAGCGTGCTTTGAAACTTGGAGCGGTAGATTATTTACTTAAGCCTTTTGAAGATGATGATCTATTTAAAGCTATGGAGATTGCGAAGCTACAAGTAAAAAGAAATCAGCATTTTCAAACAGATCATTTAGAGATTAGTGATATTGAAGGGGATTTTAATAAGTATTTATCTAAAAGTAGCAACTCTTCTCATAAGAACATTTTAAAGTCTATAGCTTATATTCAGGATAATTATTTTAATAATTTAAGTACAAAGGAAGTAGCAGAGCATCTTCAAGTATCTGAGAGTTATTTAAATAGACTATTTAGAATGGAAACAACTTTTAGCATTCATGAGTACCTCACTTTATATCGTATGAAGATGGCGATTATTTTGCTAAGAGATCCAAATAAAAAAATCTTTGAGGTAGCTCATGAGGTGGGATATAATGATCAACGTTATTTCAGTAGTGTGTTTAAGAAATATGTTGGTGTTTCTCCAAATTTCTATAAGGAAAATCATAAAGAGTAAAACTTAGTATAGTAAGAGCGTGTTATTTAGTGAAAAGAGGGGTATTTCTTTGACAATAGTTTCATATATGATATATTAATTTAGGTTTTAAGGAGGCTAAGTATGAAAATTTTTGATTATGAAGATATACAGTTAATTCCAAATAAGTGTATTGTGAAGAGTCGCTCTGAATGTGACACAAGTATTCAATTTGGAAAATATACATTTGCGATGCCGGTTGTTCCAGCAAACATGCAAACTGTTTTAGATGAGGATTTATCCGTGTGGCTAGCAGAGAATGGTTATTTCTATGTTATGCATCGATTTGATGAAGAAGCTCGTATTCCTTTTATTAAAAAAATGAATGAGAAGGGTTTGTTTACATCTATATCAGTGGGAATTACAGATCGTGAGTACGACTTCGTTCAAAAACTTGCAGACGATAAGCTGAATCCTGATTACATTACAATTGATATAGCTCATGGTCATAATGAAGCGGTAATTCAAATGATTAAGTTCATTAAGAACTTAATGCCAGAAACCTTTGTTATCGCAGGTAATGTCGCAACTCCTGAAGCAGTACGTGAGTTAGAGAATGCAGGAGCTGATGCAACTAAGGTTGGTGTTGGCCCAGGTAAAGTATGTACAACTAAATTAAAAACAGGTTTTGGTACTGGTGGTTGGCAGCTAGCTGCATTGCACCTTTGTTCAAAAGCAGCTCGTAAACCATTAATAGCAGATGGTGGAATTAGAGATCATGGCGATATCGCTAAATCAGTTAGATTTGGTGCATCAATGGTAATGATTGGTTCTCTATTTGCTGGTCATGATGAATCTCCAGGTGAGTTGATAGAAGAAGACGGTAAGTTGTTCAAGGAATACTTTGGTTCTGCTTCTGCTTACCAAAAAGGGGAGTATAAAAACGTTGAAGGTAAACGAATTGTTGTTCCTCATAAAGGACCTATTAAAGGAACTTTAGATGAAATGAAACAAGACCTTCAATCTTCAATCTCTTATGCAGGTGGTAGAGACTTAGAATCCATCCGTAAAGTAGATTATGTAATTGTAAAAAACTCCATTTTTAATGGTGATAGATAAGCCTCGCATATTGCGAGGTTTTTTAAT
>CAZEQW010000064.1:0-6305 GCA_964514505.1 uncultured Erysipelothrix sp.
TCTCCTATATATATTTTATCATAATCACAATTGATTAAAACACCAAAAGGAGCCTTTTGGCTCCTTTCGTCATTTACCAATGATCACGATATCTATGTTTCCTTACGTTTTAGTATCAAGTATAAACCCAACACAATCAACATGAATGGACCCATAGGGTTACTCACACCAAGTCCAGTTGGAGGTAGTATTTCATTAGGACCACCTGGAACGTCTGCTTCAGCAGGTTTATCTGGTTCCGTTGGTTTATCCACTCTTGGACTACCTGGTTCTTCTGGTATTGGTTCATAGCCAATCGCCTTAGCGATATTATGCACGTGACGATTCTTTAAATCAGTTTCCGTTACTTCATAGAAAGCCACCATTACAAGTTTTTCACCAACAAGCAATGTAGCGGATCCATTTGTAACATCATGAGTTATACTACCATCTAAATGAATAATCATATAACTTTGCCCATACAATCCAGCAAACTCATCGATAATCTTAACACCAAGTAGTGCTATATCACCGCTATTAGTTGCTGTAACCTTAAACTCAATTACCTCGCCGATCTCTGAATAAGCTTTTTTACCATTTACCAATCGAGCACTCTTCTCAATATCTATTCTCGGATTAGTAATATAGTTGTTTTCAAATCTTAAGGTTTTATGTACTAACGTAGCTACTAGATTACCACTTAAATCATCCGTTACTACTATTTCAATATCATAGACTGTATCATCATAAACAATGTAGCCTAAGTCACCTTGTACCTCACGGAGCTTATAAGTGTAAGTTCCTGGTTCATCAAACACCAAGTTAAATATTACCTTCCCACCTATATTAGTAGCCATGGCCTCTACCTCACCATTTGCATTCAACAATTCAAACTCAAACTCACCATCCCACAAATATCTACCCGACAATTCTTTTGAGGCTTCAATATTTACACTTACTGGTTTAGTAGAATAGTGGTTAATAAAAGCAATTGATTGATCTTCAACAGTTGTTTCTGCGACCATGTTGCCATTTAAATCATCACTAACACTTATGAATAGTCTAGCGACTGTATCATCATACAATATGCCGCCTAGGGTTCCTGGTTTTTCAACCACAACATAGTAGTAAGTTCCATCCATACCATCCTCGAATTCCAATGGGTCAAACATGAATTTTCCATCTACTAAATTTAATGTAGTATCTAAAGCATCCCCTACTATTTCATAATCGCTATTTGCTCTGTACAGTTCAAACATAAACTCACTTGGCTTCAAGTCCCGTCCGGATAATGTCTTTCGACCATTAATAATCACTTCTACGGACTGGCTACTATACGTATTATTGAAGGTTGTACCAGAGTATTGTGCAGAAATATCTAAGGTACCATTTTTACCATCTGTAATCGTAAGTGTAACACTTAAGGCAGCATCATCATAAGTAATGCCTCCTTTAGCCTCGTTTAATTCATGAATCGTGTACGTTATTGTCTTACCAATATCACTTTCATCAAACGTAAGTTCATTAAACTCAACGTTACCAAAAGCATCATTGGTAGCTATATCTATAGTGCGATCTTTATCACGTAATGCAAATTTAAACTCACCTGCCACTAAATCTCTTCCTTCTAATACCTTACTTACTTCAGGAATAAATGTACCACTAGCAGTATAAGTGTTAACGAATTTCGCATCCGTACTATAGTGTGCACTAATATTAAGTAAGCCATTACCCCTGTCTATTACACTAACATCAATACTAAGAAGTAGATCATCGTAAGTCATTGAAGCCTCAGTACCTGCTTTTTCACTAATCGTATAGACATGAGTTCCTAGTACATCAGATTCATCAAACATAATCTCTTCAAAAACTATGTTTCCAAGCGCATCGTTTCGCACTTCTTGCAATAAAGTACCGTTCTTTCTTAGTTCAAAAACAAACTCATTCCCAAGAAGTACTCTATTACCACCTATCAAAACTTTTGTAGCACGCGGAGTAAATCCACCGCTTGCCTCATAAGTATTCTCAAAAGTGGTACCAGAATAAACAGCAGTAACCACCAAATCACCATTCAATCCATCCGTAACACTTACGGTAACTGTAATGGCTGAAGTATCATAGATAACACCACCAAGACCGTTATCAACTTCTTCAATGGTATACGTAAATACTTTTCCAATATCTTCCTGAGTATAAGAAATAGTATTGAAGATTACGCTACCATCAAGTCCATTTTTACTAGTACTAATTAGTGTATCCCCTTCACTTAATGTAAATATAAATTCATTCAATAACAAGTTTCTACCTGTTAAAACCTTAGAAACTTGGGCCGTGAAACTACCATGAGCACGATAAGTATTATTAAATACCATATCTTCAGAGTATGTAGGTGTAATCGTCAAATTACCATTACCATCATCTTGAATTGCCAGCGATAAATTAATTACTAACGGATCGTATACCATACCTTGCTCAGTACCCACAACTTCTTCAATTGTATAATGATATATCTTTCCAACATCATCTATATCAAAAGAAAGAGCATCAAAAACAATTAATCCCGATAACTGATTAGTCGTAGTATCAATTACAGTGCCTGATTCATCCTTAAGTTCAAAGGTAAACTCATCCACTCTTAGATAGCGACCACCCGCTGTTAGTATTTTACCCGCTACCGGTGTATAACTACCACTAGCATTATAGATATTTGTGATTGTATCATCATCTCTACCATACGTATAAGTGACTGCTAAAGTACCATCACCATTATCAATAATACTCATTAAGATCGTTACTTCCTCTTGAGTATAGATAACACCTGGCAAGGCACCATTTCGCTCTTTAACAACATATGTTTTAGAACCTAAATCCCCTAAATCAAAATACAACGTATCAAACTTAACGGTTCCAGTAGCATCATTAGTAGCTGTACCAACAAGTGTAGTGCCTTCAAATAAATCAAAGGTAAACTCATTAGCTTTTAATGCTCTACCTACCAATTGCTTTTTAATAACAATCTCACTAGAACCTATAGCAGCATAAGTATTTTCAAAACTAGGGTTTTCTTCCCCGTATGTTGTACTGACATCAAGTGTACCATCGCCATTATCACTAACTGTGACTGAAACAGCAATGACTTCATTAGAGTATGTTACGCCTCCTAAAGAACCCGCGACCTCCTTAATTTCATAAGATAAAACCCCAACATCACTAAGGTCATAATCTATATCATCAAATACAACACGACCACTACTATCATTGGTTGCTTCTGCAATCTTGATATTATTTTCAAAAAGAGCAAACGTAAACTCATCATCATTTAACGCTCTACCATTTAGAATCTTATTAACTTCAAAAACGGCTACACCAGATGCTTGATAAGTATTTGTAATGGTATTAACATTATTTTTATAAGAATATGAGGTTGAGAGTTCTCCATCAAAGTCAAGAAAAACCTCCACTTCAATTTCTATACTAGAACTAGAGTATGTTATACCGCCAACACTACCTACAACTTCCCTAATCACAAATGTATGAGTTCCAATGTCACTTGAACTAAAGATGTATTCAGGGAAAACAACATTACCACTCGCATCATTACTTACAGTACTTCCAACCAACACATCATCCTTATAGAGCCTAAAACCAAACTCACTGGCTCTAAGATTACGCCCTGTTAATGCTTTTTTAACTGTAGGTGTAAACCCTGTATAAAGTCCATATGTATTAGTTAACTCAAAAAGAAGGGCTGAATGGGTACCTACCACAAACTGAGTCCATGTTTTTGGCTTTTGAAACTTAATCTCGGAATCATCTGCAATAGTTCCATCAGGATTATAAAGTATTTCAATATGAATTTGTCCAGCTTCTGGATCACTAGGGTATACATCGTATGTAACATTAGGTCCACTAATCCATGTTATTGGATCACTAATACTGATACTTGCGAATGAGCCAATATTAGCACCCTCTCGAATTGCAGCTTCCTTAAATAACTCAAGCGCTTGGGCTCTATTACCAACAGGCACAAAGTTTAAACTCCAAATAACATAGGGTTGATTTCCTGTTGGCTTAGTTACTACAAACGTAGGATTATACCCTAAGGAAGGGTCCATAATATTGTTAGCTGTAACTCTATAGACATTACCAAAAACAACATCCCTTTTAATTAATGCAGATTGATCATAGCCTACCAACTCTTCTTCTCTTACTTCATACACAATTGGTTCTGGATTAGGCCCTGTTGTGTTTAGAGGCAAGTCATTAAAAATATAAACCGTATTAGGATATTTAATCGTTCCTGTAATCGTTTGACTCGGATTATTTACATCATAAAGACTAAAAGATGCCGTAGGGGTTTCACCCTGCGGAACATTTATCCACTGCTTATTTACTTCAATAAAAGTTTTATTATCAGCAACCGGTAGTTCACGATACGTATTTGTAACTACCAAACCAACCTCGGTTTTAGAGTATCTAAATGGCGCACCATATATTAATTCTTTAACACTGGGATCATCAGATACATCCACATACTCCCTAACTGAGTAAATATACGGTTCACCCGTTCCATCAAACTTAGGCATGTCTTCCCAGGTAACACTTATCTCATCACCACTACCAATTATAGGTTTTGCCTCGACATTAACCATCTTAGGTGTTTGACCTAATATATTTCTAAACAATCTTAGATACACTACAGGACGAGGACTCGGTCCTCCTTCCCAAACTAATTTACCAATTACTTCAATTAATTCACTATCTTCATCTATTGCCAAATTCTCAACCGACTTATTATTTGTCGTATCAAGATTCATTGGACTCGATGCATACGCTGGGTATGCCACAAAAGATGAGGTAACTAAAAGAAGTACCACCAAAACAGACGCTACTTTATTTTTAATTATGCTTCGGACCATTGAATACATCCTCCTTCACTTATGGTCTTTCACATTGGTAAATAATTATTACTCGGCTCACTCGGCTCTGCACGCCTTGCTTAATCATATAATACTCTTTACTGTATTTTTATACAACTATTTTGATTTATAAATAAAAAAAAGACAGATTTTTTCTTTCTGTATCAATATATTTACACAACTACTTTGACTATCAAACAAACATTATTTTAAGACTATATTATGCAATTTAAGTTTGTTATAAGATTTATCAATTAAAAAAAGCACATAATTAAATATGTGCTTTAAATTGTAATTATAACGCTTTGACAATCTTTTCAACTCTATCAACTATGTACTTAGTAGCAATTTCACCCTTCTCACGCGTAGCTAAAGTTGGGTTTCCATATACTCCAGATTTCGATATCTCACCTAATGAAATGTCGTTTATACCATAGCTTAATGGAACAATTGGATATTCTTCAACTGCCAGTTGCATATTTACAGAATTTGGATAATGGTATAACATCATTGAGGTCTCAAACTCATCTGCATGAAACATTCCTCCCCAAGTCTTACTCTCAAATACATCACTGTAAATGTCATTCAAACCTGGATAAAATATGTTTAAAACTTGCATTTTTGATTCATCAGCTATCTCTCTAACTAAATATTTAAGAGTAGCTGAATTTGCCTCATGTCCATTGACTATGAGAAGTTTTTCAAATCCGCTTCTGCTAATGCTATGTGCCAGTGATTTCAGTGCTTGTTGTAATATAGGTTGATCAATAGATCCAGTTCCTGGAATATCTCTCCAAACCCATGAGTACCCATAGGAGAACGTAGGAAATACTAGTCCATTAATTCGTTCAGCAATTAGATTTGACATGGCTTCAGCTAACATAGCATCTGTCCCTAATGGTAAGTGATGTCCATGTTGCTCGGTTGCCCCGAGAGGTAATATGGCAATTTTTTTACTTGTGATTGCTTCATTTACCTGGTCTCTATTCATATCACTAATTTTAAAAATCATTTAATATCACCAATAACCTTCTTTAGTTCAATTAGGTTGCTCTCAATTGTTGAATAATCATCATCTGTAGCATTCTGCATTACAATACTGCTACCCAATGCGGCACCACTATATCCGTTTTTGAAGAACTCACCTAAATTTTTATTATTTACGCCACCTACTGCCATCAGATCCACGTTTGGAAAAGGGCCTTTTATAGCTTTTAAAAATCCATAACTCATCTCACTTGCTGGGAACAACTTAAACAATGTTAATCCGTATCCCATTCCATTCTGTATCTCTGACGGAGAAAACACTCCTGGAATAATATGAACATTATTATGCAAGCAATACTTTACAAGTTCTTCTGAGTAAGCTGGAGTAAAAATAAAATCAACACCAATTTCTTTAACTCT
>CAZEQW010000065.1:0-6161 GCA_964514505.1 uncultured Erysipelothrix sp.
AGTAATAGTTGAGCCATAAAAACCTAAACCGATTGAAGCAAAAATAACAACAATTGTAGCTAAAGGTGAGATTGTTGATGAAGTAAATAGCAAATTCAAAGTGGTACCTGGCCATGAAGTCGTACTTTTAAATGGTATTTCATTGCAAAAAGAAGTTTTACCTTCGGGTGCTATCGGGTTTGGTTTACCGGAAGATGGAGTTTATCCATATGTATACGTTTATGACTTGATGGATGAAAAAGAAGTTATTACTTGGCAAATCAATAAAGCAGCGAAAAAAGATGGAATGTTGCAATTTAAATCTTCCATTGAGTTAAAGTCATTGCCAAGCACTGAAGGAAAACATGTTCTTCCGACAAATGATAAAGCACTTATTAATTATATGAGTTCTGAAGACATGGATAAGGGACTAATTGATTTCACTAAAACTAAATCAATGCCATCACCTTCTATTGAAATTGAGATGGGTAGATTAGTTGTTAACTATGTAGATATTAATGGTGTAGAATTAACAGAATCAATTAATACTTTGAAAGAAAAAGGTACTGTTTATGAAACCGATGCTTTATCATTTAAGATTACACTTTAGAGACTATTCTTGGCAATACAAGCGGGATATATTCAGAAGGTGTTACAGAAGTAACGTATACTTATAAATATACCCAAAAGGATAATGGTGTAGAAGAAATAGTGGATGATTCAGTTGATAAACCAGATGATTCTAAAACAGATCAACTAAGTCCAGAACTTCCGAATACTGGGTTTTCTAATACATTGTTGTATTCTGCAGCTTTATTTATTGGTGCAGGACTAATACTAATCTTAGTTAATCGTACTAGAGAAGAGTAATATGTAATTATCAAAGTTATAGAATTAAAACTCACTTATACGTGAGTTTTTTTTGTGGGTTTTCATAAGTATATAGAGCGAGAATAGGTACTTTTCAGTAATTTAAATATCCTTGAATGTGCTATAATTATAATAATACAATAGGGGGTTATTATGAACAGACAAAGAGTATACGATAGAACTAATAATTATCTTACCGGAAGATGGACTTCGATCATTGTGATTATACTACTCATTTCATTTGCGGAGTCTTTGCTAGGGTCCGTACTTGGTGCAGGTTCTGCCTTTGATATATTTAAGTTAGGAACGGCTCTGAAAAGTGATTCACCCATTTCATCTATTATTGCTTTAACAGGGACGGGGTCAAGAAGATTTTTTGTTGGTTTAATTAAATCATTTGTGTCTCTTTTATTAAGTGGAAGTTTTGCGGTTACTTTATTTAAGGTTGTTGAAAAGAATGAAGACATCACTGTTTCAGATATAGTAGATAATGCACAAAGGTATTTAATGCCGTTAGTTGTTTCTGGATTTATCACATCAATAATTCTTAGTTTTGTTGGTTTAATTCCAATTCTTGGAACCATAATATCAATTGTGATTGGTTATGCATTAGGATTTAGATTATTCTTAATTGCTGATGAAACAACAGATAATGGATGGGAATCAATCACGAAAAGCTTTTATGAAACAAGTGGTTATAAGATGGATCTATTTATGTTAGATGTAAAATATCTTGGATTACCGTTGGGAATATTTATTGCGGGAGTGATTATATCCTTTATATTCATTTCTGTTCCTAGTTTAATGGTAGTAATCTTATTTACCAGTGGGATTGCAGCAACCATATTATTATTTTACTTTGTTCCTTATTTATATGTTGCTCAAGTAATTACTTATTTAGAGTCTAAAGGCGAGTAAAAAACAGCCAATCTACTTAGCTGTTTTTCATATCATATTTAGATGAACAATAGGAATCAACAAGGTGTGTCTCGTGGGTAATAAATACCAGAGTCATACCTTGTTGATTTAATAAGGTCATGTGTTCCATAAACTCCTTAGTGAGTTCGCTATCCAGTGAACTCGTGGCTTCATCAATAAGTAGGATACTTGGATTAAGTACTAATGCACGCGCAATAGCTACTCTTTGTTTTTGACCACCAGATAGTTCATCAGGGTAGGCATTTTTTTTATCAAAGATACCAAATTGCTTTAATAGAGATTCTATTTGCTTAGAATCTTTTTCTTTTTGAACAATAGCAAGATTATCATAGACACTAATATTAGGGAATAAACTAAAGTCCTGGAATATATAACCAATCTTCTTAGTGATGTTTTGCTTGTCTTTTGATTTAAGATTTGAGTCTAGTAGATCATCATCAATCCATACTTCCCCTGAAGATGGTTGTAGTAAACCAGCAATAACTCTAAGTAGCGTTGACTTGCCAATGCCAGAAGGACCTACTATTCCTAAGAAATCACCGTTACTTATATCTAAGTTCAAGTTATTTAGAACAGTACACTCACCATAGTTAACACATATATTTTTTAGTTTAATCATATTAATCTTACCTTTCTTTGCAGGTACTTAAAGAATTGAATGATAATAAAGCTAAAGAATAGATACATGATGAGTGCTATAAATAAGGATTCAATGCGTTGGTCTCTATTTAAAACCTCGCGGGCATTTCTTAGTATATCACTTAGTGCTAACGTAGATATTAGAGCCGTATCCTTTAATAGTGTTATCGTTTCATTCTCTAATGGCTTTAGGGTATTTCGAATCATTTGTGGATAGATTACTTTAGTTAATGTTCTATATTTAGATAATTGAAGCATCTGAGCTGCTTCCCATTGTCCTTGTGGTATTACTTTTAGACCATTGTGAAACATGGCGATGAAGTAGGCGGTATAGTTGACTATGAAAGTTAATGTAGCAACTAGTAACCTATTTTTAAAAGGTATACCTAGAAGAACTGGCAGTCCAAACATCATGAATATTAGTTGAAGCATTAAGGGCGATCCTCGTATGATCCATATAAATGTAGATAGTATGCCTTTAAGCACTTTAGCTCTTGATAAATAGACAAGAGCTAGAAGTGCTGCCAAAGGCAATGCGATAAGGAGGGTGCTCCCGAAAACTATGAAGGTATTTTCGAGCCCTTTGGAAACTTCAATAAATACTTGTGACCAATACATCATGGTCTGTAAATTAAATCCTTTTTAAGCCATTTCTCAGATATAGCTTTGGCTTCTTTTGATTCAATGAGTTCATCAATGGCTTTATCAATGGCATCTCTAAATGAGTCATCATCATTCTTTCTAAAGCCAATTCCATAATACTCAGAACCGATAGCTTCTGTGCTTATGTTGTATTTTCCAGGTGATTGCATATCAGTATAGGCTGCCAAAGTAACATCAGCAATCACAGCATCAACTGTCTTAGCATTAAGTGCTAATAGTGCATCAGCTACATTAGTATACTTTTGCATTTCCTTTAGTTCAGAGAATACATCTAGTTTCTCTAGTGCTATTTGTCCGCTGCTTTGTGTCTCTACTGCAACGTCTTTTCCAATAAGTTGATCAATGGTGTTTATTGGATTGTCTGGATTAGATATGATTACTAGCTGGTTATCCATATAGGGTTTTCCGAAGTTAACCTCATCTTCTCTTTCTTTGGTAATCGTAAATCCATTCCAAATCATATCGATGTTCTTATTGTTGAGTTCAAATACTTTAGTATCCCAATCTATGTATTGGAATTTCACATCAACGCCTAGTTTTTCAGCCACAAGTTTAGCAATATCTAGATCAAGGCCTGTTTCATTTCCTTCTTTGTCTTTAAAGCCAAGAGGGGGATAGTTTGTGTAACCCACTACCATGACACCGTTGTCTTTAATATAATCTAAGCTTGATTGTGTTTGAATTGGTTTGGCGCAACCACTTAAAAGTGTTGCGAGTATTAATGTTAATATAACTTTTTTCATAGTAATTCTCCTTTGTATGATTTATAGTATACTTCATTACTTTATCGAAGTAAAGTGTAATATGAAAATTTTCATCTGTTTTTATTGAAACCTGGAGCAATAATAGTAATAAACCACTATTATGAGAAAAGAAAGGCTCCCAAAGGGGAGCCTATTTTAATCTATCTATGACTGTCTTGTATCCATTATCACCGTAAGTTATAGCGCGATTTACACGGGCTATAGTTGCAGATGATATTTGTGTGGACATGGTTATTTGTTCGTAGGTTTGACCCTCTAGTAGTAGCTTAGCTACGTTGAGGCGATCTGATAGATCATCCAGTTCACTGTCTGTTGCGATATCGTTGAAGAAACTTTCTGCTTCCTCTAGATTCTTTAGTGAAAGGATGGCTTCGTATAGTTCTTTATGTCGCATAAAGCCTCCTATATGTTTTTAATAGTTTCGATAATATCATTGGTTGATACAATTTGTGTTTCTTCGTCGTTTCTTCCTTTGAACTCTAGGTTGCCTTCTTTGAATGCTTTACCGATAGTAATGCGGTAGGGTACACCAATGAGTTCCATATCGTTAAACTTAACACCAGGTCTTGTATCTCTATCATCTAGGATAACTTCGATACCTTCTTTAGTTAGTTCGTCATATAGGTTATTGGCGTATTCTACTGCTTCTTCATCTTTAGTTGCGATAAGTACAATAGCTACTTTATATGGAGCTAGGTGTACTGGCCAGTTTAGTCCTTTTTCATCGGCTGTTTGTTCGACAATGGCAGCCATAGTTCTAGCAATTCCAATACCATAAGAACCCATATATACTTCTTGTAGTTTATTGTCTTTGTCTAAGTACTCTAAGTTCATTGCTTTAGAGTATTTAGTTCCAAGTTTAAATGTGTTTCCAACCTCAATTCCCTTAGCGAAAGTTAATACACCTTTACCATCTGGGTTAGGGTCACCTTCAATAACGTTAGACACGTCTGCTAAATGAGTTCTCTTGAAGTCCGTGTGGTTTGCGTTGATATAGTGGTAGTCTGTTTCATTGGCCCCTATGATAAAGTTTCTTAGGTTTTCAATGTGTTGGTCGACTACAATATCAATATTTAATCCAATTGGACCAGCAAATCCAACAGCTGCTCCTGTTACTTCAACTACTTTGTCGAAGTCAGCTAGTTCGACATCGTTTGCGTTATAGAGTTTACGTAACTTAGTTTCGTTAACATCGCGATCTCCAAGTACACATACTGCAACGAGTTTGTCATCAACTTGATAAATGAGTGTCTTAACGAACTTCTGTACATCTACATTAAAGAACGCAGCTACTTCTTCGATTGTCTTAGCATTTGGAGTTTTGACTTTCTCGTAGTTTTTGAATTCTTCGTTCGATTCAATCTTTCCGATATGCTCAGCAATCTCTAAGTTAGATGCATAGCCAGTATCCTCGCCTAGCACTAGTGTATCTTCTCCAATAGGGGAGATAGCTTGGAACTCCTCTGATAGAAGACCTCCCATGACACCTGTATCTGCTTGAACAATACGATAGTCTAAACCAAAGCGATCGAAGATGCGTTTGTAGGCTTCGAAGAAATCGTTATAGTGTTTGTTGAGGGAATCTAGATCCTTATCAAATGTATAAGCATCTTTCATCACAAACTCTCTTACTCTTATTAAACCAAAACGTGGTCTTGGTTCGTCTCTATATTTAGTTTGGAACTGATATAAACTAAAAGGTAGTTGCTTATAGGATTTAACCATTGATTTAGCTGCTTGCGCAAATAGTTCTTCGTGGGTTGGTCCTAAAACAAAGGGCTTGCTAAAGCGATCCTTTAGTGTAAACATACTGGTTCCTAGCATATCGCGTCTACCTGACTCTATATATACTTCCTCGGGAATTAGTGCGGGCATGCTAACTTCACTTGAATAAATACCATTCATCTCTTCGCGGATGATATCTTCTATTTTTCTTTTAACTTTTAGACCCATGGGTAGAAACATATAAATACCTGATGAGCTCTTTTTGATATATCCTGCTCGTACTAATAAGTTTCCGCTATTGGAATCTTCGTCCTTTACATCTTCTCTTAATGTAAAGAAATAATCTCGACTGAGTTTCATATTTCACCTCTTCATAATGTATGTATTATAGCATATATTATTGTGTTTTTGACAATGATACTTATTGAAGATTGTAAAGATTTACACAAAGTCAGGTGTTGATATTTGTGCATTGGATGTTTTGCGAGGACCTTATATGTGCTATAATTAAAATACCCAAAAGGAACAATATATTTCCAACACTTTGATATAAGGGAATCTTGAACTTTTCTAAGCGGCGTT
>CAZEQW010000066.1:0-6088 GCA_964514505.1 uncultured Erysipelothrix sp.
AAAAACCCTATAGATGGACTTTTATTTTCGTGTCCACTCTATAGGGTACAGTTTACCTAGTTTAAACTAAGGCAGTTTAATCAAACTCTATTTCAGTAACGACTAAGCACGGCCGGCGTACTTACCATCAACAGTATTAACTAGAACTAGTTCACCTTGCTCGATAAATAATGGTACTCGAATCTCATAACCTGTTTCAAGTACAGCATTCTTTTGGGCATTAGTTGCCGTGTCACCCTTAACAGCAGGTTCTGCCTCTGTTACAGTTAACGAAACTTTCTCCGGTAATTGAACACCCAACACTTCTGACTCATACATAATAACTGTAACATCAGAATTTTCCTTCAAGAAGTTAAGCTCCCATTCCAAATTAGTTTTTGGTAACTCAAGTTGGTCATAAGTTTCTGCATCCATAAATACCAAAGCCTCACCAGCATCATATAAATACTGCATTGAACGTTTATCTATGTGAGCAAGTTCAATCTTGTCTCCACCTGTAAACGTAAGTTCAGTGATTGAATTAGTACGTAAGTTACGCACCTTTACTTTAATAATCATTTGACGCATAGCAGTCTTATTGTGTGAAGTATCCATTACTTGGAAAAGATTACCTTCATTTAAAAACGCCATTCCAGAGCGTAAATCATTTGATGAAATCATAATTCATCCTCCATTTTCATTTCGACAATATTATAACATATTTACCTACTGTTTCAAATATTCCCATCACTCTTTATTTCGTAAGTAAACCATATCAAACCATCCAGTCTAACTACTATAGATGTTGAATCACAAGTAAAAGACACCAAATCAAAATCAACTGGGCATGACATTTCCGAATCATTTATATACCTAATTACTTCTCTCTCAAACTCTAGTTTTTCTTCAATTGATAAGATATATTCATTCGACTTAATATAGTCATAGGTGTAACGTAAATGATTATCAAGCCACGTCAAGAAAACTATAAGCACAATTAAGACATATGCTAACACTGCCCCACTATTTGACTTTAAACGTTTCACTAACAGTTATCCCCTTATACTTCATATTTAGCATTACTAAATCACCACAGGAAAAAGAAGCAGAATCTACATTTTCAAGTAAAATTTCGTATCCTTCTCTCTTAATAATCCTGTTGCGATCATATTCAATAACAAAGGTATCAAGAAGTAACATACCATCATCACAACTAACTGAAGAACTCCTTTGAACTAGTTGTTGAAACTGTAGCCTGAAAACTTCAAATTGATCTACAGACACAACCGGTGTGTTTATCATTAATTTAAAGATAATTACAATTAAATGCGCTAGTAAACCCATCAAAAAGCAAACTACTAATACTTCTACTAAAGTGTACCCTTTACGAATAATAAGACCTCCAGATAATGAAATAGAATGCCTACTATCAACGAGACAATCATAAGTGCCAATATATATTCTATTAATATACTACCTCTATTACTCACATCTAAACCTACCAAATCCAAGTTGGAAAACACAGTCAAACTTGCCTAACTTAACACTCCTAGCTTTATTTATGTTTCCATTCTGATTGAACCAAATATCCTTTGTAAAGTAACATCGACTATGATTTGAAAATGCATCAAGTTGACAAGCAACTGGATTTATATAAGTATATGAAGGACGCTTAAAGACTACAAAAAATAATGAACTAAGCATAGTTAAAGTAAACATAACGAGTAGAACTTCTAATAATGTATATCCTTTATTCATGAGCTTGACCATCAGTAATATGTATTGACTTACCGTTGCTACATTTCAATTGTGTACTAGATAAATATCCTTCCTGAACAAGACTCTGAATACTAGATGGAACTCTATCATGCTGAAGCCGATATTGAAGTATCGCCGCATCAACTACTTTAATCTGTGCATCGCATCCTTTATCATTCACTATAAATAATGTCTTACTAATATTAGGTATTGTCAAAAGAAAAATAACAACAATTGCACTCATTACTAAAATCATTTCCAACAATGTAAATCCTTTTTTCAAATTATTCCCTCCAATATACTCAACGGCTTAAATAAACCACTATAAAATAGAGCAATAATAGCTACAATAACAACATAAGATATTAGTTTAACTATTGAACCAATACGCTTAACTTTAGAATCAATACTCACCAGGGCAAGATCACAGTAATTTTGGATTGAACCAAGTAAATCATCACTAATTAATCCTTGGACTACCAATAAAGAAAATGTTGAGGATAAATACTTACTGCTAAAGACCCCCATTATATTACTTCCTTCTTCTAAGTTCTCATCAATATGGTAACTTAACCACGATACATACCTCAACTGCTTTAGACTCCTTAATTCACGAATAGAGTCAACTGTAGAAACCTCTAGTTTTAGAATAAAAAGCAAACATATTGAAAACATATACGTAATATATTCCTTGAAAACATCGAATATCTCATAATTACACATGAAAGTATAGAGTATAATGCTTATATCTCCAATAGACAATAAAGCAAACAGTACCATAAGGACTATTATTAGTATTAATGAGAAAACAGCAAGAAATCTAATTACATATATTTGATTTAAAATGGAATTAGTGTTCAAAAATTCACCTAACATTACTACCAGATTAGGCCCAAACTTATATCCATAAAAAAACAGCAGTAATATAGATATTAGTATAAGGGATATAGGATACAACAACACTTTAACTAACTTTTGATTAAAATCTTTTATAAAGCTCTTTATATCATGCGATAAAGATAAAGTTTGTAAGCTATTTAATCGTTTAAATTCAAAACATTTTGACTCAATAATAAAATCGTCTAATGTTGTACTAGATAGTTTATAAGCCGTTCTTATCGAACTATATTCAAGACCACTAGATAAAGCCTGATATACTAAAGGTATTAAAGGTTCATTCTTTTTTTTTAGACTATAAACCTTTACTCTTAGTAATATCTTTTTGATCAAAGATTTCAAAATTAAACACTATCCCCTCTTTAGTGTGCGTAACGTACTGATAGACAATACCCTTTAAAACGTTACGTAAGTCAAACTTACTGTAGTTTAAATCATTCAGCCTCAATATTACATCTTCCATACTTCCCGCATGTAATGTAGTCATAACTAAATGACCACTTAAGGCAGCCCTTATTACATGCGTTAACTCATCTGCTTTACGAATCTCACCCACAACTAACAAATCAGGATCATGCCTTAGTAGTTGTGTAATTTGCTTGTCTAATTCATGGGCTCTATACTCAATTTGAATAATACTAGGTATTACTCTCTCAATTGGAGATTCAAGTGAGAACACTTGCTGGTGACTAAACTCACTTAAAGTAGCATACATTGTAGTTGATTTCCCAGCACCAGTTTTACCCGCAAATAATATAAGACCATTATTGATCTCTAATATTGACTTTAGCTTAATTATTTTGTCATTCTCCATACCGCATGACTCTAAAGTATTTAGAACTACTAGGTTTAATATTCTAATTACACCATGTTTTCGATTTAAAGTTTCAATAGCCGCAAACCTTATAAATAAGAGCGTTTCATTGCAATAGTATTCAAAAGAACCAGTTTGCGGTTCTAATATACTATCCATTCTCATTCTAGATTTATATTTTAGGTGATTAAAAAGACCCGTCATATTATCATACGGATAGTTCATAATAAAGAGTTTATTTTGGCGTAAAACCAAGTAATCCTTTGCTAGATCAATATGAATATCAGTAACTTTATTCGCTATGCAAACTAGCATCAAACTTTCAATATAACGATAGGTTTCCATACTATAATTAAGATATATATTACATTACTCCTAATATGTTATACTAAATATATGAAAAATATTATTATTATAGGCGGTGGGCCATCTGGGATGATGGCAGCACTTAGTGCCAGGAAGTATAATCCCACTGCAAAAGTCACACTATTAGAGCGCAATAAAACACTAGGAAAAAAACTTTCGTTAACAGGTGGTGGTCGCTGTAATGTTAGTGCTAATGTCGATAGGAATACAGTTGTAGAAAATGTTGTAAAAAACGGAAGATTTCTCTACTCAAGTTTAAGTAACTTCGGTCCACAAGAAATTATTGCATTTTTTAATGAGAATGGATGTCCCCTAGTAGAAGAAGACCATAAACGGATGTTTCCAACTTCTTCAAAATCAAAAGATATTATCAACACATTAACTAAAGCACTTTTAGCTAATAATATATCAATTAAGTACGAGATTTTTGTAGAAAAAATAACTAGCAATACAGTGTACTCCAAGGAAAAATCATTTTACTATGATCACTTGATAATCGCAACAGGTAGTAAAACTTTACCAGGAAGTGGTTCAGATGGAAATGGTTATAACTTAGCCAAGAGTTTAGGTCATAGTATTACTGATTTACTACCAGCCGAAGTACCACTAGTTAGTAACGATAGTGTTATACAAGAAAAGATACTCCAAGGTTTATCATTTCAGGATGTAAATATAAAAGTTCTAAGAGAAAATGGTAAAGTTAAACGTTCCATAACTCATGACCTATTATTTACCCACTTTGGACTCTCTGGCCCAGCAGCACTAAGAGCTAGCTATGATGTGATTGAGTTATTAAAGAATCAAAAAAATATAAAAATACTTATAGATTTTTTACCAAACAACAGTAAAGAAGAAATTACGGAAGATTTAATTTACAGCTTACCTAAACGACTCATAACATATTTAAGTACATTAGACACTCCTTTAATTGACTCTTTAAAGAAATTTGAAATAAGTGTCTATGATACACGTGGCTTCACGTATGCATTTGTGACTAACGGTGGCATTAAATTAAAGGAAATAGATCCTAAAACGATGCAATCAAAGATAAGCAGTAATATTTCATTTTGTGGTGAACTACTTGATTATAACGCCTATACAGGTGGATATAACATTACAGCAGCATTTACAACTGGATATACAGCCGGAAAATTTGCACTAAAAAAGCCCCTTTAGGAGCTTAAGATTGATTTAATAAAAGGATTATAAAGGATTTCATCTTTAAGAGTGGTAATATCACCATGACCAGGATAAAGAAAGAAGTCCTTTTCTTTATACTCATTCACAAATCTTTCAATAGATTGATACATTTGAACATCATTTCCAGTTGGTAAATCAGTACGTCCCATAGATCGATTCATAATGAAATCACCATCAAACACATGATTATCAATGATATAAGAAAATGAACCTGAAGTATGACCCGGCGTGCTTATTACCTCAAAGTTAAAGTCATCTAGGACTAAGGTACCAACAGATAATGCTATTGCTTCAGATTTAATACTAACTAACTCAGGTATCATACCAGAAAGATTAAGTTCAGGATCACCTAACCAATCAATCTCAGTCTCTGGTATATAAACCGGACAGTTTTGATATGCAGTTATTGCATCAACACCACTAATATGATCAAAATGCCCATGTGTTAAAAGAATGGCTACAACATCATATCCATCAATCATACTTAATAGACGCGAGCTATTATTACCTGGATCAAGACAGGGATCAACCACAATAACTTTATTAGATTTCTTGATGAAAAATGTATTAGTGTGCGCATATCCCATTACTAATTTTTCTATTAACATATTACTCTCCTTTTAATGTAAAAAAATACACCAAGTGGTGTATTTAATTATTTCTTCTCTTTATGTAAAACATGCTTGCGTTCACGTGGGCAGTATTTAACTACTTCCATGCGCTCAAGTTGAATTTTACGGTTACGAGTTGTGATGTAATTCTCTTCATTACAACTTGTGCATTTTAATATAACTTGGTTTCTCATGACTACCTCCATACTTTGCTAAATCATTATAGCACATATTATTTATGATTCATATATATACTCAATATTTCTGACGTTAAATTTCTACATAAGTTAGGCATCCCTTTACCAGTATCTCGATAAGCAGCACCATTAACACAACTTGTGACTACTTGCGGATTATCATAAGGAGCAAATGCAATATATGCATTATTCATTAACTTAATACCTTTTTCAGTATATTGAGCTGTTCCAGTTTTTGCGGCAGAACTAAATCCTAATCTTCTCAT
>CAZEQW010000067.1:0-6017 GCA_964514505.1 uncultured Erysipelothrix sp.
TCTCAAACTAATTGCCGTTATTATCTTAAAGCGGAAGTTACTATTTTAATTCAATTTCAATTAACTTTCGTGCACCGATTCTTACTAATGTATTGTACTGTGGTTTTCTTTGTGGTATTATATACAAGCTTGATAACTGGGCAGTTCGTACTCCAAACGGCTGGCGCGGTTATGAAGGTCTTAGAGATGAAAAGGAGGATATGAAAATGCTAAGTAAAGTAGAAAAACAAGCAATCATCAAAGATTTTGCTCGTGATGAGCACGATACAGGTTCTGTTGAGGTTCAAGTTGCAGTTTTAACGGAAGAAATTAACCGTTTAACAGAGCACATGAAGGAACACAAGAAGGATTACCATTCAAACCGTGGTTTGTTGAAGAAAGTTGGACGTCGTCGTAACTTATTAACATACTTACGTAACGAAGATGTTAATCGTTATCGTGATTTAATTACTCGTTTAGGATTAAGAAAGTAATTTTAAACTTTGTTATTAAACTTAGAGCAATTTAGACATATAGTCTAGGGTGCTCTTTTTTTATTATTTTTATGGAAAAGTGAGACTAAATAATATATGAAGATAATTAAAAGAATTGGCTGGTTTATTGTTGAAGAGAAGTGGTCTTATATTTTTGGGGTAATGGCTTTGGGCGGAGTAGCACTTCTAAATGTAATCTCACCGCGAATTATGGGTATACTGATGGATCAAATGTTGGAAACCACATTAACTCATACGTCACTATTGTATTACTCATTGGCTTTGGTGGCTGTTGCTTTAGGGATGTATGTGATGCGTTATCTATGGCGTATCTTTCTTTTCGGTGCGTCTTTTCGCTTAGAGCGTAAAATGCGCTTATCGTTTTTTGAACATCTAACTAAAATGGCTCCTAGTTTCTATCAAAACTATCGTATTGGTGATTTAATGGCCCATGCTACAAGTGATATTCGTGCTATTCAGCGAGTTGCTGGTGGTGGTGTATTGCAGTTAGCTGACTCTATACTTACAGGATCAGTTACACTTATTGCAATGGCTTTTACTATTAACTTTAAGCTGACACTGGCTGTACTTTTACCAATGCCAATAATGATCTTGGGTTCGCAGTTCTTAAGTAAGAGATTGCATGCTGCTTTTGCTAAAGCACAGGCTTCATTCTCGAGTATGAATAATCGAGTTCACGAGAGTATTAGTGGTATGAAGGTTACGAAAACCTTTGGTCAAGAGGAAGCTGAGATAGATCGTTTTATAAAAGAGAGTGAAGTTGTATACAATCGCTATCTTGCAGTATCAAGGTGGGATATCTTGTTTACACCAATGGTTATGTTTGTGGTTGTGTCATGTTATGTAATAATTTTTACGTATGGCGTTAGTCTGATTAAATCAGGAGCGATGACTACTGGTATGTTAGTTACGTTCATATCATATATGCATACGCTTATTTGGCCAATGATGGCTATTGGTTTTCTTTTTAATACTATTCAAAGAGGAAATGCTTCTTTTGAACGAATTGAAAAGATCATGAATGAGCCTGAAGATGTTATTAATCATGAAGGTGCAGTAAAAGAGATGCCTGTTGGTGATTTGAAGTTTGATGTTGATAACTTCGTGTATCCAGATACAGAAAGTCAAGTGGCACTTAAGTCTATTAAATTTACGTTGAAGTCTGGTGAAACATTAGGTATTGCTGGTAGAACAGGTAGTGGTAAGTCTACTTTAATTAAACTATTACTAAGAGAATATGATGTAGAAAATGGTGGAATCTATATAGGCGATATAAATATTAAAGACTATGATTTACATAACTTGCGCGATAGCATGGGTTATGTTCCGCAAGACAATTTCTTATTCTCAATGTCTATATTAGATAATATTAGATTTGGTAGACCAAGTGCAACACTGGAAGAAGTTATTGAAGTAGCTAAGATTGCTGATATTCATGAGAGTGTCATGGGATTTGAAAAGGGCTATGACACGATGATGGGTGAGCGCGGTGTTACTTTATCTGGGGGTCAAAAGCAACGGGTCTCTATTGCAAGAGCTCTGTTACTTGATCCACAAATATTAATATTAGATGACTCGCTTTCGGCAGTTGATGCTAAAACAGAAGAGAAGATATTATCGGCACTTAAGAAGACTCGTGAAAACAAGACAACCATTATTGCTGCACATAGGATGAGTGCTCTTAAGCATGCAGAGCTTATCTTAATCATGGATAAAGGTGAAGTTATGGAACGTGGTACTCACCTTGAACTTATGGAAGCAAAAGGGTGGTACTCTAATATCTATGAGCAACAGGAGTTCACAAAGGAGAAATCAAATGATGGAAGAAACTAATCAAACGCTCTTGTTTAAAGACCAAATGAGAGCGATGAAGCGGTTGTTGACGTATCTAAAACCCTATAAAGTATTACTAGTTAGTGCACTTGGATTAATGTTTCTTATGGTCGTTGCTGATCTAAGTGGTCCCTTAATCATTAAAGACATTATCGATAATTATATAGTTACTGAGAAGTTTAATGATACTGGAATGTTAGTGTTAGTAGCGATGTATGTTGGAGTATCTGCGCTATATACGTTCTTTAACTATTTTGCGACCATGACGTTTCATAAGATTGGAAATAGAATTACTCAGGATATTAGAGTTGATTTATTTAGTTCTTTACAGACATTGGGGATGCGCTATTTTGATCAGACTCCTGTAGGTAGTATTGTTTCAAGAGTAACTAATGATACAGAAGCAATTCAGGATATGTTTATTAATGTAATATCAGTGGTAGTGACTAGTTTAGCTATGATTATTGGTATATTGATTGTAATGTTTTCTTTAAACCCAACATTGGCACTAATTAGTATGATGTTTATCCCGGTTGCTTTGTTCTTTATATATCTTTATCAAAAGTATAGTACGAAACACTATCAGTTGGCGCGTGAGAAGAACTCGCAAATTAATACAAGAATATCCGAGAGTATCTCGGGTATGAAGATTATTCAAGATTTTAACCAACAAGATAGATTTGTGGATGAGTTTTCTGATTTAAACAATGAGTACTATGAAGCTTCACTGATGAATATGAAGATTGATGGTCTTCTACTAGCGCCTGTGATTCATGTACTTACTGCAATTGCTTTGGCTATTGTAATCTATTACTCTGGCTTGCTTTCGCTGCAAGGTACTATTATGGTTGGGGCTATCTTTGCCTTCGTAGAGTTGATCTATCGTCTCTTTGATCCAATGTTTCAAATAATGGATCGTTTATCCCTATATCAGCAGGCAGTAGTTGCTGGTGATCGTATCTTTAAGATTATTGACAATGATGAAAAGACGCCTTCTCAAAATAGTGGTGCCAGTGCACAGATTAAGGATGCTAAGATTGAGTTTAAAAATGTTTCCTTCTCATATGATGGTAAGCATCAAGTACTTAAGGATATTTCGTTTGTGGTTAACCCGGGTGAAACTATTGCTTTAGTGGGGCATACGGGAAGTGGTAAGAGTTCTATCATTAATGTTATGATGCGCTTCTATGAGTTCTTTGAAGGTGAAATTCTTATTGATGATATCTCCATTAAGGAGTATCCGATGGAACACTTACGCAAGAAGATGGGACTAGTACTACAGGATCCCTTTATATATTTTGGAACGATTGCTGATAATATTCGTTTGTTGAATAATGAAATAAGTGATGAAGCAATTGAAGCAGCCGCAAAATTTGTGCAAGCTGACGATTTTATTAATGCTTTAGATGATGGCTATAATCATGCGGTTATTGAAGAAGGAGCAGCCTTTTCAACGGGTCAAAAACAGTTACTAGCATTTGCTAGAGCGATTGTAACGGATCCTAAAATACTAATCTTGGATGAAGCAACCGCAAATGTCGATACAGAAACTGAAGTTTTAATTCAAGAGGGATTAGAGCGTATTCGTCAGGGTCGTACTAATATTATGATTGCGCACCGTTTAAGTACAATTCGTGATGCTAATCAAATTCTTGTAATGGAACAAGGCGAGATTGTGGAACGAGGTAATCATGAAGAGTTAATGCGTCAAAAGGGACTTTATCATGCAATGGTTGAGTTGCAAAAGTCTGATATGGAGTTTGAAGATTACTAAGTAGATATTGACCTCTATTGATTTTGTGTTTAGTTTAACTTACTATTAGCTTAATAAGGATGGTATGTTTATGAGTAAAATAGTGTTAGCTTTACTGTTTCTTTTCTTAGTATATGAGGTGATTCTTAAGGATAACTTCGGAATAAGAAAAGTTGTTAGAAATCATTTTGAAAGTTTGGAACGAGGAATTTATAGTATCTTAGTTACTTTGGTTTTTCCGATTGCTTTATTAATTGTTTTTAGAGAGAGTCATGTGTATACTGTTAGAAACTTAGAAAATTTATTAATCGTACTGTCAATCTTTGTATCTGTTCTATTTGGAATAATGGGTGATATATCCAGTAAAGACACTGAAAATATTGAACTAAAGGATATGACTTTATCGAGTGCTATTTTTATTATCATAGAATGCTTGATAAGTATGATCTTAACATTTGGCTTGATGACATCTTATACAATTGATTCAGACTTAGACGTAGTGTTTAAGATTTTAAACTCTATTAATTTCTACCTGGTGTTCTCAATCTTGATTAATACGATGGTAATATTAAAGCGTTTTAGTAAACTAATTAGAGAATAGCCCCTTAAACGGGGCTTTTGTGTCTTTATACTTCACAAAGTAAGTGTGTTTTGTGTTAAAATATAAGAGATAAATTTAGACAGAGAGAAGAGGAAAATAATGAAAAGAGAATTTCAATTTGAGTTTGGGGGAAAAACCCTAAAAGTTGAAACAGGCGAATTAGCTAAACAAGCTGGTGGTTCGGTTTTAGTTAGATATGGTGATACTGCGGTATTATCAGCATCAACTGCGAGTAAGAAAGCAAAGGATATTGATTTCTTCCCGTTGACCGTAACATTTGAAGAAAAATTATATTCAGTAGGTAAGATCCCAGGTGGATTCCTACGTCGTGAGGGGCGTCCATCTGAGCATGCGACTTTAACATCACGATTAATTGATAGAACAATCCGTCCGTTATTTGCGGATGGCTTTAGAAATGAAGTACAGGTAGTTAATACAGTATTTTCATATGATGAGGATTACTCAGCTGATATGGCTGCTATGTTTGGTGCATCACTGTCATTATCTATTTCAGATATTCCATTTGAAGGTCCAATTGCTGGGGTAACAGTGGGTATGATTGGTGGAGAGTATGTTATTAACCCATCTAAAAAAGAGTTAGAGAAATCTAAAATTCATTTAGTTGTTGCAGGTACATCTGATGCTATTAATATGGTTGAAGCAGGTGCTGATGAAGTTACTGAAGAAGCAATGCTTGAAGCTATGATGTTTGGTCATGAGTACATTAAGAAGTTATGTGCTTTCCAAGAAGAAATAGCTAAAGAAGTTGGAAAAGAGAAGATGGAAGTTAATCTTTATACTGTTCCAGAAGAAATTGCTAATGAAGTGAATGAGTTAGTTGAGAAAGATCTACGTGCTGCTGTTGCTTTACATGGTAAAGAAGAGCGCTACTCAACTATTGATAAATATGAAGAAAAAGCTATTGAACATTTTGAAAATAAAGAGTATGAATCTGAGTCTGAAAAGTCTAAAACACTTAAGTTTGTTAAGGAAGTTACACATGGTATCGTATCAGATGAAGTACGTCGTTTAATCTCAGTTGAGAAGATTCGTCCTGATGGTAGAAGACCAGATGAAGTGCGTCCTTTAGATGTTCAAATTGATTTATTAAATAGAGTACACGGTAGTGGTTTATTTACGCGTGGTGAAACACAAGTACTATCAGTATTAACACTCGGTGCTTTAACGGATAATCAAATTATTGATGATCTATCTGATGTTGAGTACAAGCGCTTTATGCACCAATATAACTTCCCACCTTACTCAGTTGGGGAAACAGGTCGTATGGGTGCACCAGGTCGTCGTGAGATTGGTCATGGGGCTTTAGGTGAGCGTG
>CAZEQW010000068.1:0-5711 GCA_964514505.1 uncultured Erysipelothrix sp.
GTTTTGTCGCATCTTGTTTCCAGCAACATCATCGTTAGCAACTAATAATAAGTTAGCACCGATTACACCGCTCCACTGAGTAGCAACTTGACCATGAATCAACCTGTTATCAATTCGCGTAAGTACAATATTTGGCATAAAAGCACCCCTTTCAATTCATTGTGTAAGCGACCTTACGTATTTATTATAGAACATATGAAACCGCTTTTATTTGTACATTCGTTTGAGAGTTTTGCACTTTTGGTTAATTGCAACAGTAAATAGTACAAAACATACACAAATAAAGTGATAAGCGCCCTATTTTTACAACAAACTTGCATATTTGCGTGACTTAAGTGAGTATGATTGATAATTATTGCAATTCACACTAACATCTACAATCAAAATATAGTACAATGAAAATAGAGAAAGTGTGGTGTTATTATGTACTTAAAGACAACAAGCCCTCAGTTCCTTAAATACGGTACAGTCACAGACAAACCATCAGCATACCCAGTTCATGTTGAATCATTTGAAGGCAAAGATTTAGGTGATTTTCTAATATACGATGAGAAAGTATGGATCTCACTACTAGAAGGCATTGCGCTACTAATCATTTATGAAAATGGAGAGTTTTATCAATTTGTAATTCACAGATCACCAATAATCAATCCAGGTGTAGCATTTACAATTGTATCCCTTACTCAAGGTTCTTTAGTGGAACTATCATATCAATCGCATAGTGATATGAAATACGATAAGATTCCAATACCAGGAACACAAATATACGAACCGATTCGATCACACTTTGAGATAACCAACATTTATGCTTACTACTATAACGTAAAAGGTAAAGACTATTCTTTTAGTGGTGAATCACACTACTACTGGGAGCTAACATATGTAGATACTGGTGAGATTGAAATGGTAATAGACGGAGAACACCATACACTTGAGAGTCAAAACATGGTTCTATTCTTACCTGGTCAGTTTCATCGACAATATATAAAAGGGAATAACGCCTCTTCTTACTTAACTATAATGTTTGATATGAACGTTGAAGCTCGTTTTTTTCAACACCTAAAGAACCGCGTTGTAGTTTGTAACAAAGAACTTTACGATTTGGCCAAGAAGTTCATACAGCAAACAACGCTTCTTGAACAAGGTTCTCTGCTCTATGCACAAGATAGCATCCTACTAACATTAAAAGAATTAATGATTAATCTATTACAAGTAGATGAAGAGAAAGAAGAATCCAATAAAGTAATTAATTTAATTCAATCACAGTTTGAAAACGAATTACTAAATGAGATCAATAACTATATTCAAAAGAAAATATATGAGCCCATCTCAATTGTAGACTTATGTAATCACTTCTCGGTAAGCAGATCAACATTGCAAAGTTTATTCAAAAAATACCTGAATGAGCCCCCTAAGAAATATATTAATGATCTAAAGATGGCACATGCCCAACGATTAATTCTAGAGGGAAAACATACTATTACAGAAGTATCATTGAAACTAGGATTCAATTCTATCCATTACTTCTCTAGGAAGTTCAAATCACATTATGGAATGTCGCCAAGTGAATATCTACAATCTGTATATCATATTAATGAAGGAATATAAGCGACATTGTCGCTTTTTCTTTGCAAAGAAAAAACGGCTTAAGCCGTTTTAATCTAGAATATTTGAAATACTGTACACAGTAGCCTGAATGGTATAGCTATTGTTCAGACGAATCTTCGCAAAAACACGATCCTCATCAACTGACTCAACAACCCCCACTAAGCCACCCGCAAACACAACCTTATTACCTGGTTTAATATCACTTAGCAACTTCTCATAACGAGTGTGTTGTTTTTTAATATTTTTAGCAGTACTAAAGTAGTAGAATATTGCAATTAATGCAAAGATAACACCAACCGTAGCAGCGCTATAAACAATAACTTCCCAGTTCATACTAAATACCGTCCGTTTCTTCTTCTTCTGTATCCATGTTTAATGAAGCAAGGTCAAAGAATGAAACTTGGTCTTTACCTGTTACTACTAAAGAAGACACAAATTCATCAATATCTGTAATCATTGAACGCATTAATGCTGCTTCTAATAACATCGCAATATTAGATCCTGCAATAACACGTACATTATTATGAGTAACTGAAGCTTCAACTGATTCTTTAAAAGGTGTACCGCCCATTAAGTCTGTGAAAACAATTGTTCCAACTTCATTATCAAGTTTTTCCATAGCAGCGTTAATATTAGCACTTAAATCAGTTGGAGTAATATCAGCTGTAAAATCAAGAACTTCATAGTTCTCCTGCTTACCAGCAATTAACTCAACCGCACTAGTTAATCCTTCTGCAAATTTACCGTGTCCAACAACAATAATTCCTACCATATACTATTCCTCCTCGAATGGATAAATGATAACCCCTTGTACAACTCGGTTAACTTGCCCAGATGGCCAAGGATTGTCTGGATTCTTACCTACTGCAATCGCTTTATAAAGCGACATAGTTTGTCCATACATAACTAAGTTTAGTACCTCAAGTCCTAAATCCACAGTATTATTATATTTAATTGAAACATATTTATCAACCATAGCTTCGACTTCTGCATCATTTTGCGTATCGATAACCATTAACTGCGTACCATCGCGTTGTACGCTAATCTCTTTAATGAAATCTTTTTGGTACTTACGTACATAAGCATCATTTTGCATAAAGACAACTACTAAAGTCTTACTATTGATAATAGACTTAGGTCCGTGTCTAAAGCCAAGAGGTGTATTATATAGAGGTACAGTAATACCAGCTGTAAGTTCTAAAATCTTTAGAGCACTTTCTTGCGCTACTGCTTCGTGTTGTGTATCCCCTAGGTATACAATACGTTCAAAGTCGAAATCATTAACGATATCTTCAATAGCCTTGTACCCTTCAGTATTGAATGACTCAGCAACATGAGCAACTTCGTCTAATTGAGGTTTAACTTCAGCTAAACGATCAATATTAAATGTTAAGTAAATTGCTAAGTACATATTTGAATATGAACTTGTCATCGCAAATGACTTGTCATTTGTTTCCTTAGGTAACTTAATTGCAAAGATATTATCATCTTCACGCAGTGCTAAACTACCTTCATGATTACATGTAATTACTAAATGCTTCATATTTGGGTGAACTTGATTTGCTACATCAACAGATGCAACACTCTCAGGAGAGTTACCTGAACGCCCTAATGAAATTAATAATGTAGGTTTGCTTGGGTTAAAATATAACTTAGGATCAATTACCAAATCTGTAGTTGGAATTGAACGTACATTAAGTACATGTCCTCTTTGAAGCACAGGTGCAATTGTATTACCTACAAACTCACTAGTACCGGCTCCAGTAATAATAATATCGTGGTCTGGGTTTGATATTACGCTATCCACGAAAGCCTTAAGGTCGTCCTGTACATCCTTAATAATATCAAATGTCTTTAACCAAGTCACTGGTTGCTGAGCAATCTCAGTTGCTGTAAAGTTAGCACCTAACTTAGTCCAAGTATCTAAATCTCTGTTAAACATATATCTATCACTCCTTTATACCTTACCATTATAAGTAGTGTTGTAGAAATGTACAAACTATTTGTCCTATTTTGCCCAAAGGTACAAACTATTACATAAAAACTACAAACATATCTGTTATTTTAGCTAGTTTATATGTTAAAATACATTCAGGAGATGATAGTTATGACAAAACCAACACACATTTTTTATAAAGATAGCATTAATAAAAATACATATAGAATACCAAGTGATAAGCAAAGTTTGCTTGAAGTATATAAAAACCGATACGCAGTAGTACTAGCTTTCACGGTACTAATGGGCGCATTCATTAAAAATCCATTCATACTAATTGGGTTTGGTATCGTAGTAGTAGTTTTTACAGAATATCTATATCGCGTTAAGTTTTTAAAAAACTATACAATTGTAAAAGAAGTACCCACAAAAGATAAAGATATTAGTAAAGAGTCAATGATACTAAATATTGGTTTATATCTGTTACTTGGTGCCCTACTTGGTTACTTTGCATTATTTGAAACACCAGATGGTACTATGCGTTATGTATTCCTTGCATTATCAGTAGGCGGGATTGCGCTAGCACTTAGATATGTAAAAGAATTAATTGACAATAAGTAAGCAAAAGGCGAAGTGATTATTCATCATTTCGCCTTTTATTATGCTTATAGTTTCTTTAAGAACTCTGATTTAAGGAACAACGTTCCAAAACCATCAACCTTACACTGTACGTTTTCATCACTTCCATCACGAAGACGGATGTTCTTAATTACAGTACCTTGCTTAAGAGCATTCGAAGCACCCTTAACCTTAAGGTCTTTTACAACCACAACACTATCACCTTCAACAATGATAGAACCATGCGCATCCTTAACACCTTCAGCAGCCTCTTCAACCGCTGCAGCACTCCACTCATGATTACACATTGGGCAAACTAATAGTGTTCCCATTTCATATGTATATTCTGATGAACATTGTGGGCAATTTGGCAAACTCATTTCACTCACTCCTTTCATGTTTTAATAAAACTTCTTTCAAATCAAGACCTGCGCTAAATCCACCTAAAGAACCATTCTTAGAAATAATTCTATGACATGGAATTAAGATTAAATGACGATTTTTCCCAATGGCATTGGCAACTGCCCTTACCTTCTTCTCATCACCTAAACGCCTAGCAAGTTCTGTATAGGATATTACTTCATTGTACTTAACTTCACGCAATACATCATACACAGACTTTTGAAAATCAGTTCCACTTATATAAAGGGGTATATCAAACACTTTACGTAAGCCTTGAGCATACTCATACAACTGCTGTTCAATTAGTTCAAATCCAGAATCAGCCTCAACTATACTTTCGTTTGGAAAGTCTTTCTTCAAAGCATTGATACTCTGTGATTTTAGTCCAAAGAACACTAGCTCGTCATGATAAATTGCTGCAAGAAAATCACGATCATAATAGCGTATACTTTTAACTTTAATCATAATATTCTCCCTTACATAATTATAGCATACTAGCCCTATTTAGATAAGAGCCTTTCAAAGGACTTATGAATAAGTGACACACCTAATTGTACAGAAATGAAAAGGGACATGATATCGATTGCTAATACAACATAGCCACAAACTGTATTAAACTTGATGGAGTATTATCCATAACTGCTGGTGTTTTTAGTTTAGGTATAAACGCTAGTAGACAAGTACTTCACATTCCGATTTAATCAGACTTATGCAACACCAAAACCAACTCACTAAGCTTTCTTCTACAATAATACCACTATACAAGCACTAAGGGTTCATTTAGGCTTATCAAAGTATGAGGATTAGAAAGTTCAAAGTACTTGCCAGCAATAATTAGATTCGTTATATGAAAAGCTTATTTTTACAATTAATATTAATAATATGCATTTCCGTTATGCATTTCCGTTACTGAAAATAAACGACCATACTAACCAAAACAAATTCGAAGTTTTAATGAGAGTTAGACTAATTAAAATCACAATGATTGTACTCAATATAAAATAGGGATTATTGAATGTTCTACGTGGGCGTCTTGCCATAATGGATTCCTACTTTCTTTCATTACATCTTATCAAACAAAATTGATTATCGCGATATAACTATTTTATTTGTCCACTAAAGTGTAGCCCATCCAACATTCAGTATA
>CAZEQW010000069.1:0-5567 GCA_964514505.1 uncultured Erysipelothrix sp.
CGATTATGGCCGATTATTTTGTATTAAATCACACGTCTTTAAAACGTTATAATACATTGCGCCTTGATGTGATTGCACATACATTAGTATTGCCACATTCTGTTGATGCAATGGTAGAAGCATTAAAAGATTATAAAGGTAAGCGTATTGTACTTTTAGGAAATGGTTCCAATACGTTATTTTCAAAAGATTATTATGATGAGAACACTGTTTTTATCGCAACAAACTTAGTAGGTGGTCTTGAGTATAATGGTACTGAGATTATAGCTGAGGCAGGTGTGCGATTACATAGACTAGCTTGGTTTGCATGTGAGCAATCCATTGGCGAGTACGCGTTTGTTGAAGATATTCCAGGAACTATTGGTGGTGGTCTTTATATGAATGCTGGTCAGTGGCAGTATACGATTGGTCAGTATGTAAACTGGATTGAAGTATACAATACTGAAAAAGATGAGATTGAACGTATCGTTCCTGATGACAGTTTCTTCGCGTATCGTTACTCTGGTTTGAATGACTTACCAGTTTACGTACTGCGTTGTGGACTTAAAGCGCAACCTGGTGTATATGAAGATATCTTATCTAAGATGTTAGAGTATCGTCATGAGCGTTATGTTAAGCAACCTCGTAATTTTGCGAATGCAGGCTCTGTATTTAAAAGACCAAAAGACAAAAACGGCGAGAGCTTATTTGTGTGGAAGTTATTAGATGGAGTTAATTTAAGAGGGTTTAGAATCGGCGATGCTTTAGTTTCTGAAAAACATCCTGGATTTATCGTTAATGCTGGTAATGCTAGTGTTAAAGATATGGCGGATGTTATTGAAGAGTGTAAACGTCGTGTTAAAGATGAGTATGATGTTGAGTTACATTTAGAGTGGCAAGTCATCTAAGGGGGAACCTATGAAAAAAACGACCATTAAGGTTATGATTATTTCGATTATTGCGAAGATACTAGGATTCATTCGCGATAAAGTTGTGTTATTCTTCTTTGGTACAGGACCTGTAACAGAGGCTTTTACCTTGGCATATGGAATACCATCTACGTTATTAGCCGTTGTTGTTACAGCGCTTGTGACGGGTTTTATTCCAATGTATACCAGAGTTAAGCAAAATGATGATGAGAATTCTAATGATTTTACTAATAATGTTTTCAATATTTTAGTAATTTTTGGATTTGTCTTGGGTCTTGTAATGTTTATGTTCCCTGAAGTAGTTGTTAAGATGGCTGCTGCTGGGTTTAATGATGAGACTCATATGATCGCAAGTGCTTTTGTTCGGATAATTTCATTTAGTGCTCTGACAGTATCTATTATGCAACTTGGTGTTGGGTATTTAAATGTTAATCAAAGTTTTATATTACCTGCTGCAATCTCTTTGCCTAGTAATGTTGTAGTAATTATATTTACATTACTTGCTAAGAAAACTGGTAATATAAATTTAATTGCTTGGGGGTCATTAATTGGATTTGCGGTTCAAGGGCTTCTAATGTTCTTGTATATGAGAGTCTTTAATTTTAAATATAAAATGGCTGTAGATTTTAAAGATCCTTATCTTAAGGAGATGGTTCGTTTAGCTATGCCGTTATTATATTCTAGTTTATTAGGTACTTTAAATAGTTTGGCAATAACATCATATGCTACTACTATTTATGGACAAGGGGCGTACTCTTATATTTCAATGTCATCGAGGCTACTTGGCTTTGCGACAGGTATCTTTGTTACGGGTGTTCTATCGGTAGCATATCCTACGGTTGCTTCAGCTGCAGCTAAAGACGATAAGGTTGGGGTAGTGAACGCGATGAATGATGCTATCTTGTTGATAGTTCTATTCATTTTCCCGGTAGTTGTTGGTTTTATAACAATGCGATATGAAATCGTTGCATTTGTTTATGAAGGTGGATTGATCGGACCACCTGAACTTGAAATTCTGAGTACAGTATTCTTAGGTTCAACATTAGGTCTGTTTTTCCTTGGTATACGTGATCTCTATATTAGAGTACATTATGCATATCAGGATATGAAGACTCCACTTCAAAATCAAATCTTATATGTAGTAACGAATATTATATTATTCTTAATTCTTGGTAAATTATTTGGGTTGTTTGGAATAACGCTGGCTGGTAGTATCGCAGCTGGATTTAGTACACTCTTCTTGTTTAATAGTTTACTTAATCGCTTTAAGCGACTTGGTATGCGTGTCATTATGCGTGATTTATTTAAAATAACAATTGCATCTATAGCTATGGGTGCTGCGGTTATGTTACTTAAAACTTTATTGAGCGCGCAGCTTGGTAGTAGATTGATCACAATCGTTATAATTGGGATTGCAGGGATCGTTTACCTTGGCTTCATCTTGTTGTTAAAGGTGGATGTAGTTTATTCTCTATTAAAGCGTAAGACAGTTTAATAATTTATATTAGCAACCTATATGGTTGCTTTTTTTACGGACTCCTTTGGGAGTTTTTTTTGCTTGAAAAATTCATATTTACTATATCAATGAGAATGTTTGTGGTATACTTGTGGTAGAAAGTGGATGTTAGTGGTAGAAAGTGGTGAATTTCTATGTTCATGGGTGAATATCGTCATAGTTTAGACACAAAAGGGCGTATCATTATTCCTGCTAAATTTAGGGAAGAACTTGGTGAGTCAATGGTAGTCACACGCTGGTTAGATGGCTGTTTGGCTATTTATACTATGGACCAATGGAATGATCTGTATGAAAAACTTAAGCAACTACCCGCCACTAAAAGAGAAGCACGGAGGTTTACTCATATGATTATGGCTAAAGCTGCAGAATGTAATCTAGATAGTCAAGGTCGTATTCGTTTACCTAATCCATTAATCGAAGAAGCAAGTCTTCAAAAAGATTGTGTTGTGATTGGTGTAAGCGATCATGTTGAGATATGGGACCTTAATAAGTGGAATGAATATTATGAAGTTGCTAGTGAAAATTTTGAGGATATCGCTGAATCCTTAACGGAGTTCTTCTAATGCATATATCAGTGATGTTAGAAGAGTCGATTAAAGCTCTAAATATAAAAGAAGATGGTATTTATATTGATGGTACCTTGGGACGTGCAGGCCATAGTAGCGAAATAGCTAAGCGTTTAGGTAGTGGCAAATTAATTGCTTTTGATAAAGATATCGAAGCTATTAATGCATCAAGATTAATATTGGGTGATGATGCTATCTTAATTCACGATAGTTTTGCAACTATTAAAGACCATTTGGATGAGTTAAAGATAGATGGTGTTGACGGATTTCTATTTGATTTAGGAGTATCCTCACCACAGTTTGATGACTCAAGTAGGGGGTTTAGCTATCGCTTTGATGCCAAACTAGATATGCGGATGGACCAAAGCCAAGAGTTGAGCGCATATGAAGTTGTTAATGAGTATAGCGAGGATGAGTTGGTTCAAATCCTTCGTGATTACTCTGATGAGCGTTACGCAAAAGGTATTGTAAGAAATATTATTGCAGCGCGTCCTGTTGAAACAACTTTTGAGTTAGTGGAGTGCATTAAAAAAGCATATCCGTTTAAAGAAATGAAAAAAGGTCATCCTGGTAAAAAAACTTTTCAAGCTATTCGAATGGAAGTTAATAATGAACTAGGGGATGTAAAGGAAGCATTATACCAAGCTATCGAATGTGTGAATATTGGAGGTCGTATTGTTGTTATTACGTTCCATAGTATAGAAGATAGATTGGTTAAAAGAATATTTGATGAGGTAGCTAAACCAAAGAAAGTTGATCCAAGGGTCCCTGTACTAAAAGAGGAAGTACTTGAGTTTAACTGGGTTAAGAAAGGCGTTGCTCCAAGTATTAAAGAAATAGACGAAAACAATCGTTCGCATAGTGCGCGATTACGTGTCATTGAAAGGATTAGAGAAAATGGCTAAAATAGTAAGAACAAAGAAAGTTAGACGTGTTAACTGGAGTGGAATGATTTCACTATTAACGATACTATCGATTTTTACATTTTGTGTTACGTCCGTTTTTGCTCAATTGGAAACGGCACGTTTAAATAAGCAAATTGAAATTAAAAAATATGAGGTTGCGCAAAAAACAGATAGTAATCTTGAGTTAGCGCGTGAGTTAAATGATTTGCGTGGTTATGAGGCTATTGTAGCTAAAGCAGAAGATGCTTTAATGGACTTTAATCTTCATAATATAGTTGTAGTAAAGAGTGCGAATAATGAAGAAGCATCAAAATAGAAGGATATTTACATCGTTTGTACTTATTGGACTTATTTTTACTATTTTGGTCAGTAATGTAATTTTAGTGTCTGTTGGTGCTTACCATGTAAACAGTAAGACTAATTTCCGTAAGTATGTAGATAATATATATACTAGAGAAGATGAGATAATTGCGAAACGTGGTAGTATTCTTGATATTAACGGGAACGTATTGGTTGAAGATAGCACAGCCTATACGCTTTTCGCGTATATTGCTGATGATCGCTATGACAGCAAGGACAACCCCGCTTTTGTCGTGGATAGGGAAGCTGCAGCCAAGTCAATTGGTAAAATTATTGGAATGGACTACGATAGCATGCTGGCCATTTTGACCAAAGAGGGCGCTAAGCAAGTAGAGTTTGGCACTAAAGGTAAGTACTTAACGCCAAAGCAAAAAGAAATGATTGAAGCGTTGGAGATACCAGGTATTGGTTTTAATAAAATTACTAAAAGAGATTATGCTTCAGAAAAACTTGCCCCTACTCTGATAGGTGCGACGCGTTTCAATGAAGAGAAGAAGATTGCTGAGGGTATTATTGGAATTGAAAAGTACTATCAAGATATTTTGGTAGGTGAGAATGGTCTTGAAGTATATCGTCAAAACGTTGATTCTTATCGTCACGATACATTTGAAAGTTTAGGTAAGGATGCTATTGATGGTAAGAATATTCAACTCACTATTGATAGTGTTATTCAAGAAAGTTTAGATAATAATTTAAATCAGTTATTAACAGATTCTTCAGTTAAGGCTGAAGAGGCGTGGGCTGCTGTGGTTGAAGTTAAGACTGGCCGTGTTGTAGCTATTACTGATGCTCCTTCATTTGATATTAATAATCCCAATACATCGTATTTAAATAGGGCTCTTGAGTATGAGTATGAGCCTGGATCTACTATGAAAACTTTAACAATGGCAATAGCTTTTGAAGAAGATGTTATTAAGGAAGAAGAGACTTTTGATGGTCGTCCCTTCTATTTTCATGTAGATAAAAATGGTAAAACAATGCGAGTAACGAAGGATGATAAGTATTCTGCAGTTGTTAATAACCCTGCTAAACAGGTATTTATTGATATGACATATGCAAGAGGTTATCAACGTTCTTCAAACGTTATGTTTGTGCATTTATTAGTTGAACGTTTAGATCCTGAAGTTTATCGTGATTATATGCATAGACTTGGTTTCTTTAAACCTGTTGGTCTTGATCGACTTAAAGAAAAGTCTGGTACAGAGTTATGGAACTATCCTTTTGAAAAGGTAACGAATGCATTTGGGCAAGGGTCTATGGTTACTATGATGCAGATCATACAAGCTCATACAGCAATCTTTGGTGATGGTAC
>CAZEQW010000070.1:0-2754 GCA_964514505.1 uncultured Erysipelothrix sp.
GTACTCGTGATGAAGAAGATCGTCGTGTATTTAGATTAAAACTCACGGATAAGGCCCAGCATGTTATGGCTGTCCATAATAAGTTTCATGAAAATATGATTGAGACGATCGTATCACAATTAAGTCCAAATGAAAAAGATTTATTAGTAGATTCATTGTCACAAGTTAATGTATTTTTTGAAAGTTTAAAGTAAATAAAGAGCCCTGTACTAAGTGTACAAGGCTCTTTTTATATTACTTCTAATAAACGCTTATATTTTAAATCAGCAATCTCTTTATAGATGGGCTCAGAGAAGGTCTCATACATACTCATTGCCCAAGTACACCATAAAGTATGATGAATGATTTCATAGTGCTTTAACTTGCTGAGTTGCTCATCATTAGGTAGCAGACCAAAATACTCTAAATAAAATTCATTTCTTAGGTTTGCATCAACAATATCATTCTCAGTTAAGAAAGACATAATATCAAAATAAGGGTCATTATCCGCAGCATACTCATAATCAATCAAAAAATCCTTTGATTCAGTAAAAAGTAGATTACCTTTAACTAAATCATTATGACACAGTACTAGATTAGTGGCTTCTATTGAATCAAAGTAATCAAATCCAATACTGACATCATATAGAGGATCTTTTATATTATCATGATATAAAAACAATTTCTCTTTTATATTAAAGGCTCTACCACTAATAATACGGGCATTGTGAAGTGTCCGTATTAACTTAGCTGCTCTTTTGATATACTTAGGTTCAAAGGTTTGCGCATTTTCAATAAATGCATTGCACTTTATGCCCGTATCTTTGTTATAATAGATAAGCGGAGTGTCTAAACCTAAAGGTTTAATAAGTTCAAGAACTTTTGCTTCATGAGCATAATCAAAGAGCTGCTTATTTGCTTCTCTTGGTACCCGTAAAACAATAGTTTCATTATCAAGATTAACGATATAGTTATCGTTAGTTAAACCTGTTTCTATATATGTAAATGAATGAGCAGGTTTATTAAATATATTTTTAATTATTTTTTCTTTTTTCATAAAAATAGTATATCACATAAAGGAGTTTAATTATGAAAGTAATTATCGCATCGGAGAATATAGGTAAAATTAAAGAGTTTAAAGCTGTATTAGAGCCCCTTGGTTTTAGTGTGGAAACAGCTAAAGATGTTGGCATTGATTTGTCAGAGGTTATAGAAAATGGATCGACGTATGGGGAAAATGCCCGTATCAAAGCTAAGTATCTATTTGAAAGAACTGGTAGAATGTCAATTGCTGATGATTCAGGATTAAGTATTAGTGCACTACCTGATATTTTAGGGGTCTACTCAGCGCGATTTATGGGGCATGATACATCATATGATGAAAAGAATGCTGCAATTATAGACATGATGAGAGATTGTAGTAATCGTGATGCTGCATTCCATAGTGCTATATCGGTATATGGAACTGATATGGACTTACTTTTTATGGGAGTATGCGAAGGAAGTATTGCTAAAGATATTAGTGGAAATAATGGATTTGGGTATGATCCAATTTTTATTCCAAATGGATATGATATTAGCTTTGCAAGTTTAGATATTAATATCAAGAATGAGATATCACATCGCGCTAAAGCTTTAATTAAAATGAATGACTATTTTAAGAAGGTTACCAATGAAGAATAGAGTATATACACTCGCTATCGCGATGTTTACAGTGGTATTGATGCTAACAAGCATTGATATTATTGTATTTAATAAAGCTTTTTTTCATAAGCAATACACTAAGCTAAACACAGCTGAAAGCATGAATATGAGTATTGATGATTTAGATACAGCTACGGATGTCTTACTTGATTATATTAAAGGCAAAGAAGATAGTATTGACCTTGAGGTTGTTGTATCAGGTGAGCGCGTTGAAATGTTTAATCAACGTGAGAAAGATCATATGGTGGATGTAAGAGACTTATATGTGATGATGTTAGAAGTCAGAAGAGGTCTCATGGTATTTGTTGCATTAGTTGCACTTGTTGCTCTTGGCCTTTTTGACTTTATGAACTACCGTCAGTCTGCTCGTAATATAATGGATTCATTTAAAGCAGTACTACTTGTAATAGGAGCGATCGGTTTTTACGCTATATTAGACTTCAATAGCTTTTGGACCATGTTCCATGAGTTGTTATTCAGTAATGATTTATGGCTGTTAGATCCACGTACAGATCGCATGATCAATATGTTTCCTGAACCGTTCTTTAAGGCGATGGTTATGCGTATTATTCTTGCGTTTGTTGTAATTTTGAGTTTAAAATATGCAATGATAAAGCTGTCAGATTATATGGCAGATAGAAGTGAGATAGTTTAAATGTTACATATTGTTTTATACGAACCGATGATACCACAAAACACAGGAAATATTATGAGAACTTGTGCTGCAATTAATGCGAAGTTACATTTGATAGAACCCCTGGGTTTTGTTTTAGATGAGAAAAGAGTTAAGAGATCTGTCATGGATTATATTGATATCCTAAACTATCAAGTACACAAAGATTGGGATTCCTTCGCAAATGAGATGGATGGTTCTGTCTATTTCTTAACAAGATTTGGTAAACATACGCATTCTGATTTTGAGTTTGATAAAGTAGAGGGTGATATTTATCTAGTGTTTGGTTCGGAGAGTAAGGGAATTGATCGTAGTTTATTACAGAAGTATAAAGATACTACCTTTAGGATTCCAATGGATGCAAATGCTAGGAGTTTAAATTTGTCCAACGCTGTTGC
>CAZEQW010000070.1:2854-5534 GCA_964514505.1 uncultured Erysipelothrix sp.
ATCAAAATATATTTTTGGTTCAAATAGTTAAGAACTATCTAGTGAGTAGTGGAAACTGGTTATATTTTATTAAATTCTTTCTACGTGATATGTCAATTCCGACGATAGCCTTATGGGTAATATGGTGGTTGGATATTGATATTCGTCATGAAGTGGAGTTGTGTGTTGGCGCAAGTATCATTGTCCCAATGGGAACATTGGTAGCTTTTTTATTCATAATGACATCTGGAACAGTAGCAAAAGGCTTTTACTATGGTAATATATTAGGTATGGTATTAATGATGATTAGTTTACTAATTTTCCTAGTATTAGTTGTAAGCTTTATAGTGAGATTTAGCAAAGGAGATTTATATGATCGAGAATTTTAATGATTTTATTAGTTTAGCTGCAATAGGTGGCATTATTTTAGCCGCTATAATTGGCTATATTCGCTATCAAATATCTTCTATTAGTAATAATGATGATGACTATTATCAAGAGATTCTATAGAAGGGGATATTATGTTAAGAAAACAGAAATTACAACCTCAGCAAACTAAGGTTGTAGGACCTTATTCTCCCGGACTTCAAATCGGTAATTTGATTTTTGTTTCTGGGCAATTAGGTAATCTTAAGAACTTAGAAGGAGACATTAAGTCCCAAACTAAGCAAGCATTTGAAAATATTGAAGTTGTATTAAAAGAGTCAGATTTAGGGTTGTCTAATGTTGTGAAGACAACTATTTTCCTAAAGGACTTAGAAGATTATGAGGCAGTAAATAGGTTGTATTCAATCTATTTTAGTGCGCCATATCCAGCTAGAAGTGTTGTTGAGGTATCTAATCTACCAAATAATTCTTTGTTGGAGGTTGAGTGTATCGCAGTAGATACTAGAAAATGCGACTTGCAAGACCAAGTGATTAATGATGATTGTGGAGGCGAAGGATGTCAATAAAACTTCCTAAGATTAAACCAATAAGTGTTTTAGGCGTTTTGGCAGGTTCGTTATTATCTGCTATTGCTTTGAAGATGTTTGTTAGCCAAGCTAATTTAGTACCTGCAGGAATTGTTGGTTTAGCTACTTTACTTAACAGAGAACTTTCACTGTTATTAAATATCAATATTCCATATTCAGTACTATATATATCACTTAACTTAATGATTATTCTATTTGTATATAGAAGTATTGGTAAGAGATTCTTATTCTTAAGTTTAATTCATATTTTTGCTTCCGGTATATTTGTGGAGTTAATACCAACGATGGTCTTAACAGATGATGTTATATTACTAACGATATTCGGTGGTGTATTAAATGGGATTGGGGTTACCTTAGCTTTAAAGAGTGGTGGTAGTTCAGGTGGTACTGATTTTATTGCTATTTACTATTCGGCTAAAAACAATAAACCAATGTGGAACCAAATCATGATCTTTAACTTCATGATGTTAATCTATAACGGTTGGGCTCATGAATGGAACTCTTCATTCTATTCAATAATTTATCAGTTTGCATCTACAGAAATACTGTCAAACAATGATAATCGCTATAAGTTGTCTAGTTTACATATCATTACTCAACATGCTGATGAGGTTGCGGATAGTATTTTATCAGTAGTACGTCATGGTATTACACGCTTTGAGGGACTTGGTGTTTATAGAAACAAAGAACAAAGTATGTTATATACAGTTGTTAATTCCTTTGAGATTAAGCTTGTAATTGATGCAGTTAAAGAGGTTGATTCTAAAGCTTTTATAGAAGTGAGTACAGTAGATCGAATTGAAGGTAACTATCGTCAAAAACCTTTGGAATAAACTTGTATTTCTAATTAGGATTTGCTATTATAATAACGTAATTATCAAGAGTTGGGAGAGAGAGTTAGCTCGATGACCCCATACCAACCTACCAATTTGGTAAGGTGGACCAGCTGACAGTCGATAACCGCTATATAAATTTTATTTACAAAAGCTCGGTTGTTGCGGGCTTTTTTTAATGAATAAGGAGGAATATTATGGAATATATTTATTTTACATCAGAGAGTGTAACGGATGGACACCCTGATAAGATGTGCGATCAGATTGCTGATGCGATTTTAGATGCTGCTTTAGCAGTAGACCCGTATTCTAAAATGGCAGTTGAGGCAACTATTAAAGATGATTTTTTATTGATTTATGGTGAGGCAAATACTAAAGCCGAAATCGATTATGCTGGTATTGCCAAAGAAGTAATTAGAGATATTGGCTATACTGACCCGTACGATGTTTTAGTTAAAGTTAACAAGCAGTCAAGTCAAATTAATGCAGCTGTAGTTTCTGATGATGTCATTGCGGCAGGTGATCAGGGTATTATGTTTGGTTATGCAAGTAATGAAACGGAAAGCTATATGCCTTTACCTATTGATTTAGCACACAAGTTAAGTAAGCAACTTAGTGATTTAAAACATGAAGTATCTTGGTTAAAGCCTGATGGCAAAACACAAGTTACTGTTGCTTATAAAGATGGTAAACCACAGTATGTTCATACTGTAGTAGTGAGTGCATCTCATGAGGCAGGTATTACATTGGACCTAATTAAAGAAGTTGTTATGGAAAAGGTTATTAAACCAATCATTGATCCTAAGTGGTTGCGTGAAGATACTAAGTATATTATTAACCCAAGTGGTGAGTTTAGTATTTGTGGTCCCTTTAGTGATAGTGGTACTACGGGTC
>CAZEQW010000071.1:0-1777 GCA_964514505.1 uncultured Erysipelothrix sp.
ATGCTTTATTGGGTAACAAACACTTTACTTAAGTAAAGTTATCTTAGTTATCTGATTTTTAGTTGACTTTAATAGTATATGATTTATAATATATCTATATTATCTGTGAGAGGGACTACCATTTATTGCCATTTGTAGAGACATGTTGTTAGGTGAAAAACATGATTGGCGTATTTGTTTCCACCCTTGAGATTATACGGTTACAGCCGATATCTGTGTAGAGATATGTTTCACGTGAAACATATAAATTAGGGTGGCACCACGAATCATTCGTCCCTTGATGGTGTTTTTTTTATATTTAAAAGGAGGTTAATATGTTAGATATTAATTTATTTAGAACAAATCCAGAGGTAATTAAAGAGAACCTGAAGAAGAAGTTCCAGGATCATAAGATCCCGATGGTTGATGAAATAGTCGCAAAGGATACGCTATATCGCGAAACAAAGACAAAAGCTGATTCTTTGCGCGGTGAACGTAATGCATTATCGCGTGAGATTGGTCAACTAATGGGTCAAAAGAAGATAGAAGAGGCCAATGAAGTTAAATCCAAGGTTCAGGCAATGGCTGAAGAGTTAAAAAAAGCTGAAGCTATGGAAGAACCGTTACTTCAAGAAATTAATGAGTTAATGATGCAAATTCCTAATATTATTGCTGATGATGTACCCATTGGTAGAGATGATAGTGAAAACGTTGAGATAGAGCGAATTGGGGAACCAGCTTTAAAGGATTTTGATGTTCCTTATCATATTGATATTATGGAATCATTTGGTGGAATCGATCTAGAAAGTTCAAGAAAGACAAGTGGTCATGGGTTCTACTATCTTCAAAAGGATATCGCTAGATTACACTCTGCAGTGACTGCATATGCTAGAGACTTCATGATTGATAGAGACTATGATTATGTTATACCACCATTTATGATACGTGAAAGTGTTGTTAGTGGTGTAATGAGCTTTGAAGAAATGAATAATATGATGTATAAGATTGAAGGAGAAGACCTTTATCTTATTGGTACTAGTGAACACTCAATGATAGGTAAGTATATTGATACTATTCTTGAAGAAGAAGAACTACCACATCGTTTAACAAGTTACTCTCCTTGTTTTAGAAAAGAAGTTGGGGCGCATGGTATCGAGGAACGTGGTGTTTATCGTATTCATCAGTTTGAAAAGCAAGAGATGGTTATAGTTTGTGCACCTCAGGATAGTGAGCGCTTATTTGATGAACTTGTCAAGAACTCAGTTGATTTCTTTAGATCATTAGACCTACCAGTACGTGTATTTGAGTCTTGTTCTGGTGATTTAGCTGATTTGAAGTATAAGGGTGTTGATATCGAGGCATGGTCTCCGCGTCAACAGCAATATTTTGAAGTTGGTAGTTGTTCTAATCTAACGGATGCACAAGCGCGTCGCTTAAAGATTCGTATGAATACAAAAGATGGTGAGCGTGTATTCGCACATACACTTAATAATACTGTAGTTGCTCCTCCTAGAATGCTTATTGCTTTCTTAGAGAACAACTTACAAGAAGATGGAAGTGTGTTAATACCTAAGCCATTACAACCATATATGGGCTTTAAAGAGCGTATTGAACCTAAATAAGAAAACAGGGATCGAAGTTAACCTTCAATCCCTGTTTTTATGTATTCTAATATAGTGTTAACTACCGCACCGCTATCGTTTGTACCGATAACCCTATATGCATGTTCTTTAACGTCGTCAGGTGCATTATCTACAGCATGACCGTACTTTGCGTACCTAATCATCTCTAGATCATT
>CAZEQW010000071.1:1877-5481 GCA_964514505.1 uncultured Erysipelothrix sp.
AGTTAAGTCATCAACTAATGTGATATTAGCATAATACTCCATTATTTGGTCTTTATGTTCCTCTAAGTGATTCTCATAATAGCAACCATTTGGGCTTATTAAGATAATAGTGCTCTCTTTTGCATCTCTTAACTTAACAATGGTGTCCTTTACAACATCTTCATCTATGGTGTTAGTGTAAAGTAACTCGCCATTATATGATAGAGTAGCACCGTTATCTGATATAAATGAGATGCGTTTTGATAAATCACCAAACTTATTAATCAAGTTCGTAAGTGATCTTCCGCTTGCAGCTATAAAGTGCGCTCCGTGTTCATCAATAATATCTAATACTTCTTCCATATTATCAGGAAGTTGTGATTCATTGTCCAATAATGTGTGATCCATATCGGATACAAATAATTTAATCATGTTCATCCTCCAACATAATTATAATGTTTCACGTGAAACATTGCAATGTTAGTGAAAGTTATATATAATAAGTATGCTACTACAACAATATTCTTAATAATCTGGTCAGGGTAGGAATACAGCAGCCATACTTAAGCTCTATTGTGTGTAGTGGCTTTTTTTATAGGAGTGATAATGATGCACGAAGAATATATGGCATTAGCAATTGAAGAAGCTAAAAAAGCATATAGTTTACAAGAAGTGCCAGTGGGAGCTGTAATGGTTCATAATGGCAAGGTAATTGCACGTGCACATAATATGCGTGAACATAAGCATAGTTCACTATCTCATGCAGAGATTGAAGTAATAAGACAAGCAAACGAAGTATTAGGAACATGGATGTTGAATGAATGTACTCTCTATGTAACTTTAGAGCCATGTATCATGTGTGCTGGAGCTTGTATTCAATCTAGAGTAGGTACAGTAGTATTTGGTGCCTACGATCCAAAAGGTGGAAGTTTAGGTTCTACTCTTAATTTAATTGATATTAAAGGTTTTAATCACTATCCAAAGGTTGTTGCCCATTTAAATAGCGAGAGTAACATTTTGTTAAAGGAATTCTTTAGAGAAGTGAGAGAGAATAAAATGGAAATTAAGCAAATAAGATCGAAAGAATTATTAGATAAGGTTCTTTTACTTAGAAAAAAAGTATTTGTTGATGAGCAAAAAGTTGATCCATCAGAGGAATATGATGCGTTAGATATATTGGATGATGAAAAGGTAATTCATGTCATTGCATCTATTAATAATGAAGCAGTTGGTACAATGAGACTAATTAAAGAAGGAAATGTACTTAAAGTAGGTCGTGTGGCGGTAAGTAAAGAACATCGTAAACTAAAGATTGGTTCTAGATTAATGAGTTTCGCAGATAGTTATGCTTTCAACAATGGCTTTGACACTCTAAAATTAGGTGCACAAGTAAGTGCTATTCCTTTTTATGAGAGTTGTGGATATACAGCATACGGAGAAGTTTTTCTCGATGCGAATATTGAACATAGAATGATGAAAAAGAAAGCACGTTAAGTCAATTGACTTAACGTGCTTTTATCTATTCATTTGGTATTGTTTCAACAAGTTCTGCTTGAACAATCTGACGTTTTGGGTTCTTGGAAGAAGTAACACAAGTGATTAAAGTAAGTGTCGTTTTATCTTCTATATCATCTAAGACCCAAGTTTCGCTCTGATCAACAATAAAACTGTCGGTTAACTTATATACATAGGTAGCTTCTCTAGCAACCAATTTTATTTCCGCGCCAATGTCTAAATCTACTAGTTTAGTGAAACCACATAGTGTACATCGGCCTCTATGTCCTGCGATGGAAACATTACCTGCGTTAGGTGGGAGAGAAGATGCACTATACGCCATTAAGTAACGACGCATTAGTGAGAAATCATCACCTAGCATAACTGGTAGATCTAAATTAATGTCTTCTATTGAAAGAAGGGCCCATACATTATTGTCCGACGGTGTATCAATGACACCGTCATCATCTAAAGTTTCTTCGTCAACATCAAATATATTATCCAGCATAGCTTGTCTATCTCTTTCTAATGCTGCTTTTTCAGTGTAGTCTTGCCAATACTCAAACCCAATGATTGAAAGACCACCGACAATTAACAAGATACCAACAATATTAATAATACTATTTTTAAAATTTTTCTTTTTCATATTATCACCTTAGTTCATTATAATGTTTATATTTATTAATATCAACTTAGGGGCATGACATGGTATAATGTATTTTAGGTGGTGGATTCATGACATATCAATCTTTATATCGTAAATATAGACCTTCTCGTTTTGAAGATGTTGTTGGACAAGGTCCTATAGTCACAGCTTTAAGTAATGCTATTAGTACGAACAAGCTTTCTCATGCGTATCTTTTTACCGGGCCAAGAGGAACCGGTAAAACTACAATGGCTAAGCTACTTGCGAAAGCTATAAATTGTGAGAATGAAGATGCAGTTATTTGTGGAGTGTGTAATAACTGTCTACAAGCTAATGATAATACGCATCCTGATATTGTTGAGATTGATGCAGCGAGTAATAATGGTGTCGATGATATTAGGGGATTAATTGAACGCGTAAAATTTGCGCCTATTTTAGGAAAGTATAAAGTATATATAATTGATGAGGTTCATATGCTCTCGATTGGAGCTTTTAATGCATTATTAAAGACTTTGGAAGAACCACCAAGTCATGTTGTATTTATACTTGCAACAACCGAAATCCACAAGGTTCTCCCAACAATAATTTCTAGATGTCAACGTTATGACTTTGCGAGAATCAACGATCAAGAAATAAGTTCGCTATTAGACAAAATTGCTTCCTATGAAAAAAGAGAAATTGAACCTGGAGCGAGTAACTTGATTGCATCTTTATCATCAGGTGGGATGCGAAATGCACTTACTATCCTTGAACAAGCTATGGTCTTAAATGAAGGAAGAATAACACGTGATAGTATCTACAACAATAATGGTATGGTAATGCCGATAGAGAAAATTGCTTTATTTGAGAATTTGAAAGATCCAGATATTACTAAATTATTGGATGTAGTTAATAAAGTGCTAGATAAAAGTGTTGATGTACAACGTTTAACTATGGATATTGTTCGTGGTTTAAAAGATAGTCTTGTATATACGTATACTCATAATTTAAATTATATAAATGTTGCGGATATTGAGTTTATTGAATATGTATCAAATTCATATAAAAAAGAAAAAATTATAGAAATGATGAACTTACTTTTAGAGTATAATGAGAAACTAAAGTTTTCTTCTAGTCCAGCAGTTCATTTTGAGATTGCTTTTGTTGAGCTATTCAATAAAACATCCAAACAAGAACAGGTGACAGAAGTTGAACACAAAAATAGTATAACACCAACTATTCCATCAGAGATCGATAGTGAACTTTTAGCTAAGACGAAACTAAAAGTACAAGTAAACGACGATGTTATCCATGAGTTAGTGGATGAAACTGAAGAAGAAGCATCAGAAATGTTTGAAGTAGAAGAAGAAATAGAACCTGAGGTTGCTGAAGAGGCTGAAGAAGAAATAGAACCTGAAGTTAGCGAGAAAGTTGATGAAGTTGTAAAGCAAAGTAATAGATTAGATATGGACTTAAATGAAATAGTTCAATTAATGGTTACTGCAG
>CAZEQW010000072.1:0-297 GCA_964514505.1 uncultured Erysipelothrix sp.
AGTTTGAACACATCATAAAAGGTCTAATCAACAAGGAAATACCAACTACCATTGATAATGGATATCAAGTTGCAAGAGAACGCAGTATTAAAAATATTGGATTTAAACTAAAGGCTCTCTACGAAAGAGCAATGAAGTCGTAACTAATTGCTTTATAAGCAGTCTTTATGTATAATAAATTAGAGTTTAACGGAGGAAGAAAATGAAAGTAATTATTGTTAAAGATAACCTAGAGGGTGCAAAAGAGGGATTTAATATTGTTAAATCTGCACTAGAACACAACCAACTGAATGTATC
>CAZEQW010000072.1:307-5314 GCA_964514505.1 uncultured Erysipelothrix sp.
GCTTACTAACAGAAAGTGATTTAGATTTTTCAAATACAGTATCAATTAACTTAGATGAGTATATTGGTTTAGAACCAACACACGATCAAAGTTATAACTACTTTATGAAGCATGTACTATTTGATGCAAAACCATTTAAAGCAAGTTACTTACCAAATGGAGCTGCAAAAGACCCAGTGGAAGAGAGTGCTAAATACGAAGCAATCATCGCTGAAAATCCAATTGATGTTCAAATCTTAGGTATCGGAACAAACGGTCACATTGGGTTCAATGAGCCCGGTGCAGCCTTTGATTCAGTAACACGTGTAGTTGATCTAGTTGATGCAACAATCGAAGCTAACTCACGTAACTTCGAATCAATAAATGATGTACCTAAAACAGCTATATCAATGGGTATTGGTTCAATCCTTAAAGCTAAGAAGATAATCTTATTTGCTTATGGTGCTAATAAAGCAAATGCAATTCGTAGAACAATTGAAGAAGCACCAACTACTGATGTTCCAGCTTCAGCATTACAAAATCATCCCGATGTAACAATCATAATCGATGAGGAAGCAGCTTCACAACTAACTAAGTAATCCCAAAGATCCTAACGGATCTTTTTTTATGCAATTTTAAAAAAACAAGGGCTGATTAACTAACCCTAGCCTAAACTATTTACTTAAATCTTTTTTCTTACAATTACTACAAACACAAGTCCTAATAGTTCTGTTATTGGTAGATATTTAAGTAAAAAAATGTTTCAGCACTTGATAGAGTAGCTAAGTGTAGGTATCGTAGATGGGAACTTATAGTTGTAGCTAAATGGCGCTTACTTACATCTTCCATCAACTTAAAGTCTAAAATATGATCAAGGATTTCATCTGCAATTAGCTCAAGTGAAACATCATCTAATTGAACTTTATAATATATATCTAAACCATCATTTTACCTTCAGCGTTCAGATTAAGGGTGAAATTTCCAATTGTATTTACGTAATTATTAATGTAGATAGGATTATTCTTACTAACAACATTTTTAACTTCTCATTAAAGTCATACTAGGATTTAAAAGCATCTTTTAAACTAATACTACCACTGACACCAACTTTCGAACAAATAGTATCTGCATTATTTTTATCTACATTAATTAGTGGAGATAAAACTTAGGGCTGTCATAGTCTCCTTTTTAGTTATCTTAGGAGAAAACTTCTTTAATAGATTACCTTTAAAAACATTAACTACTGAGTAATAGTTAAGATTTGCAGATGCATTTTTATCAGTCTTGTTACTAACTCTAAGTTCAATATTAAAAGAAACTTATTTTGATTTTCTTTTAATGATTAAAAATCGATTACTAACTTACTATTAGTTAGTGATACTGCTTCTTGACTACCCTCAACAACATCTCCATTCGTATCAAGATATACAGTTGGACCTTTATCAGCAAGTTCAATATAATCGTGCACATTAAAAATAACATTACTTTCTAATTTTTGATTAACTCCCATTCTTTCTTAGTTATATTTAAAAGAATATTTAAAAAGACCCAAATATCCTATTCTTCCATGATCCCACCAAACTCGTAAGTTTATTTATTATAATCAATAATTGAACTTACAACTTTCTCATTGTTCACACTTTCTGATGTGATGCCAAAATTACACCCTTGATAACTAAAAATGAAAATATGAGTATTCACAAAAAAAGCTATAACATAAATTTGCTATAACTTTTTCTGTTTTTGATTAAATTATCTTACTTACCTAATTTGTCAATATGTGTTGCATATTGATAATCACTTAAGTACATCTTAATGTAGTCATGAACTAAATCCTTAGGATTATTTTCAATCTTACCATCTTTAATATTACGGTATTGTACTGGCATATACTGAGAAATCAGTGTCATTGGCACTGTATCAGTACTTAAGTTATCCATTAGCTTAGTGATTGCCGCTTGTACTGCAGGTTGTGGTAAGTAGTAACGAGCTCTATCTGAGTAGCTAAACTTACGCTTAATGAACAACTCTTTTTCAGTTCCATGATAATGGTTTTGCCAGTTCTTTGGCTGTTCCATCATTGTATTTTCTAATACATTAATGAAGTTTGATGGATCTTCTGATACGACATCTTCAATATGTGATAGTGCAAATAAAGCTTCACGGTACGCAAATGTTAATGCAGGTCCAACTTTAAGAATATTAATACCATCTTCAACCATCATACGTAAGTGATCTGGTGTTTGGTAGTCAGTTGAGTGACCTTCAAATACAAGGTTTGGATAGTTATTGCGAAGTGCAGCTACTAAATCTTTAGCTTTCTCTCTATCATAGAAGAATAAGTCGTCATCACCAAATTCAACACCTGGTTGAACAACGATAGCTACTACAGCATTAAACACATCCATAACGTTATGATCTTCAAATGTTTTTCTAAATGTTTCATATGTACCTTGGAAATCTTCTGGTGAAGTAACTTCTAAAGTTTCTTCAACTTCTTGAAGACCACCTGGAATAGGTACTTCTGAACCAATAATAAATGCAGGGAATACTGCATCAGCATTTTCTTCTTTTAAATCAGCATAACCGCGTAATGCAGCAGCAGCTAAAATAGCCGAACGACGAGCAATAGTCTCATCGGATAGACGCTCAGTTGTTGAGTCATCATTTAAACGCATTGACGTATCTAAGTGGATCTTAGTGAAACCAGCACGTACATAATCATAAACTAACTGCTCAGCATTTTTCATTGCTTCTTCTTCATTTAGATCAGTCCAAGTTAGTGGTCCTAAGTGATCTCCTCCTAAAACAATTCGGTCTTTATCAAAACCAACACGATCAGCAATCGCATAAACAAACTCACGGTAATCAACCGCCTTCATTCCTGTATATCCACCAAATTGGTTAACTTGGTTAGCTGTTGCTTCAATAACAATAATTGAGTTTTGCTCCTTAGCATATTCAATCGAAGCTTCGATTACAGGTTCACTTGCAGTACATACACAGTAAATACCTACTGGGTTTGTATTGCTTAAATTCAATAAAATATTTTCCTTCATAATAATACCACCTCTCCTTAATTATAATACCACTACGTACTGTATATATATTTATACTTAGTGTTTAAGGTGTTGCATTTTTTAGTATTCAATTACAAATTTTTAGATGAATGTATAAAAAAGGAGAGTCATTGACTCTCCTTCTGAATTAAAGGGGTTTAATTCAATTACTCAGGTACTTCAGTACCGTAGTCGTACCAATTAATAAGTGGGTTATATCCACCTGGAATTGATTCTCCAGTTTCTGGGTGACGAGCATTTGAATCACCAGCAAGAACACCAGTTGCTGTACCTAAGATACCTAATACTAATAATAGTAAGATTCCCTTTGTAGGACTCCAACCTTTTTTAGCAATTAAGAAGTACATTAATAGAGTTAATACTAATGGCAACAATTTAGGTAAGATACCATTAAGAATTGTTTGTATGTTTGTTACCATGTTTCCATCAACAAATGAAATACGAACGGCAGTTGATCCAAATAAAGCAGTCATCGCCCCAACGATAAATACTCCTAATAAACTAGCTGCACGAGTAAACTCTTTAGCATTCGCTGTAAGAATATCGATAGCTTGAGCACCCAAATCGTATGACATACGCATTAACCAGAAACGAACCGCGAATTGAGCAGCGTTAAAGATTAATAAGAATAGAACTGGACCTAGGAAGTTCCCAGCAACAGCCATATTAGCTGTAAATGCCGCAGTAATTGGAACTAAAGTAAACCAGAATAGCGCATCACCAATACCACCTAAAGGACCCATAGCAGCAACACGTACCGCACGGATTGTAGGAATATCAGCTTTATTTTGCTCAAGGTTAAGAACAATACCCATAACGAATGTTACTAAGAATGGGTGAGTATTAAAGAACTCAAGGTTATGTTCCATTGAAGCAGACAAGTCTTCTTTATTCGTGTGAATCTTTTCAAGACCTGGTAAGATACCATATAGCCATCCAGCTGCTTGCATTCTTTCATAGTTAAATGAAGCTTGCAAGAACAGAGAACGCCATACCATTTTATTTAAAGTTGATCGATCTAACGGTTGTGCCGGAGTCAAATCAGTATATAGTGTTTTAGATTCCATCCTCGTCACCTCCTGTACCTACATTCGCAAAGCGAACATTTGTTTGATAATCACCCAGTGCAATTGTAGCACCAATGATTGTTAATAGAACTAATGCAGCTCCACCAACGTTTGGAATATTTGAAACAAGAACCGCTAATCCGAATCCTAAGAAATAGAACATCCATAGGTCACCCGAAAGCATTATCTTCATTAGGATAGCGAACCCAACATATTTCATCATTCCACCTGCAACATCAAGACCAGCCATTAACCAGCTTAAGTTGTAAGTTTGTGCAGCTAATACTTTACCAATACCTTGTCCTGAAACAAGACCGATAGCAACAATAACTGAGAATAATCCACCTAAGATTGCCATTGACAAGTAGTTAACTTGTGCAATACCTTTAGGATTAGCATTCTTAGCATGCTTATCAGCAACAGCCATCATTGGAGCCATGAACGTAAATGTTAAAGTAACTGCATATTGTCCAAGAAGAGCAAATGGAACAGCAAGTCCTACTGCAGCTTCTGGTTGTAAACCTGAAGTAATAGCGAATACTGTCGCCATAACTCCACCAACGATAACGTTAGGTGGTTGCGCCCCACCTACTGGCATACTACCAATTGAGATTAATTGGTAAGTACCACCAACTGCTAAACCTAATTCAGCATTTCCAAGAATAGCACCAACTACCGGAGCCAATACGATTGGCTGGTAAAGCGATTCCAAGAAACTAAATTGGTCAATAGCAGCGACAAATGTAACTAACATTACAAGTAAAATTTGAACTATTGAAAAATCCATATTTTATTTCCTCCTATATCTTTTAAAGTTTTTATCCTAAAATTTTTGAAATGTCTTCTGCACCCTCTTGTGGTACACGGCGAATTTCTAATTC
>CAZEQW010000073.1:0-5220 GCA_964514505.1 uncultured Erysipelothrix sp.
ATTAAGGAGTAAATATGTACCCAAGAAGTTTAGAGAGTTTAATTGAAAAGCTGATGATATTACCAGGAGTTGGAAGAAAGACAGCTGAACGGTACGCATTGCATTTGTTGGAAGAAAGTGATGTTGTTTTTGAGGAACTTGCTTCGGCTTTAAATGACGTAAAAGAAAATATTAAATACTGCAGTAGGTGTCATAACTTCGCAGAAGGTGACCTATGTGAAGTGTGTAAAGATAACAATAGAGACACTGACTTAATTTGCATAGTGTCTTCGCCAAAGGAAATTTTCTCAATTGAAAAAACCGGACAATATAAGGGTGTATATCATGTTCTTGGAGGTCTTATCTCTACAAGAAAAGGTGTAATGCCTGATGATTTAAATATAAATGATATTAGTAATCGAATTAATGATAATACTAAAGAGTTAATCTTGGCACTCAATGCAACTGTTGAGGGTGAGACAACCGCCCTCTATCTTGCAAGAAGATACCAACAGCAGGTTCCAGTAACACGTCTTGCCTTTGGCCTGTCTATAGCAGGTCAGCTAGATTATGCTGATGATATGACCTTATTGAAAGCATTTGAAGGTAGAAAGAAAATGTAATATGAGTTCTATTGCTTATAACACAGATTCCAGTATGATTGAATTCCATCGTTTAAACGGAAGTCAGACGATGGTTTTTTGGCGCTTTAGTCTAAGACAATTTGCTCGTTTTTCGAGTGGTGATTTAGTGTTCTTTATTGATAAACGTTATAAACATCCAATTACTTCAGAAAAAGGCATAATTGGATATGGGCGTTGTACCGATCTTAGAAATAGCAGTGTAAAGGGCTTATATGATAAACATCAAAGTAATACAGGATATAGAACATATAAAGAGTTTACAGAAGCGATTCGTCACTTCAGAAAGAATGATCATCGTTTACCTTCGCAAATTCAGGCTATAAAATTAGACAATGTATTGTTCTTTCAAACTCCAATCTTTTTAAGTGAGGTAGGAATGGATCTATCAGGATCGTTAGAATCATTTACGTACTTAGAGAAAGATGGGGTTGATCTTTCTGTTGAGATTCTTAAGATTGCACAAACAGTTGGTGTTGATGAATGGATGATATCTCAAAATGAGGAAATATCAGACAAATGTATTGAAAATGATATTTCACATCAAGAGGTTAGAAGTAAAATGGCTTCGCTAAGTTTCACTTTAAGCAAGGAGCAACTTAGAATAATAAAAAACCACACTGATAGTGTGGCTGTAAATAATATTTGGTATAAAATGGAAAATGATTTATATCATATTTACTTACCAATGCACTCTAAGTCTGAGTTTACCTCATTGATTGGGATGAAGGCATTGATTGAATCTACTCTAAATGCTGTAAATCTAAAGTTTGTTTTGATTACTCATCAGAAGATTGAAAAACGTCTTGAGCATCAAATTCAGTTGATGAATTTAAAGCTCGTACAAATTTAGGATCAATTGGCACAAAATCAAGTCCAACAGATTTTAAACTATTAATAAAGTGCTTATGAGCGGCTGGATCATCACCTAATAACTCATATTCAATCTCATAATCCTTATGGTTCTTAAATTGTGTAATGTCTAAACACCAAGTACCATATGAATCTTTATAAGTATAACGAACTGTATTACTGAATGCTACTTCAACTAGATCCTTAACGTCAACTCCAAAATCACTAAATAACTTAATACTATGAGGTTCAGAGTAAATATCTGTATCTACATAGAACTCATATTCTAAAAGACCCTCCTCTGTAGGTTCTTTAAGCGTAAATAATACACTATCATCAACTTTACGTGTACGACTCATAATTCCTTTCGAGTAAAGATATAAATCTTTAGTATCGTAGTATGTATTCTCTTGAAGAATGGGTGTATCAAAAGGGAAGAAATCTCTTAGTTTGAGATGTTCTTCATAATTAATTTTCGATTTAAATTCTATTTCTAAATTTTGTTCCATGTGTATATTTTACATTAAAATAAAAGAATAGTAAACATTGATAGTATCTGATAAATTTTATTAAAATTAGATTTGTGCTACAATACAAGTAGATAAAGAGGACTGATTATGAAGCATTTTAGTATGGTTAATCGTGGCGATGATTATTCTTTGAAGCATTGCCTAAATATTAAAGATAAACTTATTGAACTTGGGTTTATTTATGATGAAGAGAATCCAGAACTTGTAGTGTGTGTTGGTGGTGATGGAACATTATTACATGCGTTTCACGACTATATCCACAAGTTAGACAAGGTCTCATTTGTTGGAATTCACACAGGAACTCTTGGCTTCTCAACGGATTACACAATTGAAGAGTTAGAGTATTTCTACCGTGATATAGTAAGTAATAAATGGGAAATTGAGGAGAAAAGAATTCTAGAAGCTGATTTTTACAATGGTACAGACCCTACAAGAATTTATGCTCTTAATGAGATTAGGATAGAAAACATTGTAATGACTCAACATATAAATGTATATCTAAATGATGAGTATTTCGAGTTGTTTAGGGGAAATGGACTATGTATTTCTGGTCAGTATGGATCAACAGCTTATAATAGATCCATTGGTGGAGCAGTTATATTTAGGGGACTAGATTTATTGCAAATAACAGAGATATCTGGTATTCATCATCGCCATGCAAGAAGCTTAGCTGCACCTTTAATTGTAGATAAAGACACGATAATTAGAATGGAATATGATAATTTCGATCATGCTTTACTGTGCTATGATCATCTACATCACCATTTAGAAGACATCCATAAGATTGTTGTTAAGGGAAGTAATAAGAAAATGCGCTTTGCACATTTTAGAGAATTCTCTTATATTGACAAGTTGAATGCTTTGTTTTAAACTTTGAGCACCTAAGGGTGCTTTTATAATTAAAAAGAAAGGAGACTGATTATGAGTACACAAGATATAATAATTAGGCTTGTGTTGATAACACTATTTGCAAGTGTAATAGGATACGAACGCGAAAGGCATAACTCATATGCTGGATTTAGAACACACCTACTAGTCGCTATATCATCGACAATAATAGCATTAATTCAGCAAAGTATCGTGCAAGAAATCATTACTCTTCAACAGGAGTATCCATATATTATAGATGTAGTCAAAGCAGACCCAGCACGTTTAATTGCTACAGTAGTAAGTGGTATAGGGTTCTTGGGAGCTGGAACGATTATCGTAACAAAAAGGAATATTACAGGTCTAACAACCGCCGCATCAATATGGTCAGTAGCAGGACTTGGTATAGCAGTGGGTATGGGTTATTTAGATGTTGCAACAATCGGTTTTATCTTCTTGACCGTTGTCTTGTTCTTCGCGAAAAGATTATATAGCAATCATTTTGAAGAGAGAATATTTATAGAGTATATCGGTGGAACACAAACAATGATGGAGATAGAAAATGTGTTTGATAAACTTAGATTGAAAAGTGTACATAGAGGATTTACCTCTAAACCATTTGGTAATGAGTTGATATACGCTAGTACATTTGATCTAACCGGTCCAAAAGAGATTGATTTTCGAGATTTAGTCTCTGAGTTGTCTAACAATCGTAATATTGCAAGTGTTCAGTTAACTAACCTGAATCAGTAAGCATCCAATGGATGCTTTTTTATATTAAGAGTAGTATAAAGCACCCTTATGTTTGTTATTTTCCCTATTATCATGTTATTTTCCCCTTTGACAACGCTTACATATATATTATAATTGAGGTAAGAGTGGAAACACTAGAAGGAGAAGATATGAAAAAGATTATGAAGGCTTTAGTATTGCTAGTTGTCGCAATGACACTAGTTGCTTGTGGATCTAAATCAGGTTCGGACAATAAGTTGGTCATCTATACACCAAACAGTGAGGGTATAGTCAATGCTGTTATTCCTTTGTTTGAAGAAAAAACAGGAATTAAAGTTGAAACAATCTCAGGTGGAACTGGAGAGCTAGTTTCACGTATCAATGGTGAGAAGGACAATCCATACGCGGACGTATTATTTGGAGGTACTTATACACAGTATTTCGCTAACAAAGAGTTGTTTGAAGATTACGTATCACCAGAAGATGTGAACGTAGTTGAAGAGTATAGAAATAAAACAGGATTCATTACGTTTACAGTATTAGATGGTTCAGTATTAATCGTTAATAAAGAACTAACAGCGGGAATGGATATCAAATCATATGAAGATTTACTAAACCCAGCACTTAAAGGTAAGATTGCTACAGCGGATCCAGCAAACTCATCAAGTGCATTTGCTCAGTTAACTAATATTTTACTAGCAAAAGGTGGATACGATAATGATAAAGCTTGGGCTTATGTTGAAGATTTAATTAAGCAATGGGATGGTAAAATTCAATCAGGATCATCTGCAGTATATAAATCAGTAGTTGAAGGTGAAATGTATGTTGGTTTAACATATGAAGATCCAGTTGCTAAGTTAGTAAAAGATGGTGCAAGTAATGTTGAGATTGTATATCCTACAGAAGGGTCAGTATTCCTACCAGCAGGTACAGGAATCATTAAAGGTGCTAAGAACTTAGAGAACGCTAAGAAGTTTGTAGACTTCTTGTTGACTGAAGACGTTCAGAAAATCTTTGGTACAGAACTGACAAACCGTGCTGTACGTAAAGGAATTGAAAGTGCTGACTACATGAAGCCATTTACTGAAATTCCATTAATCTTTGAGGATATGGAGTATATTACAGAACATAAAGACGCAATTGTAGAGCGTTATACAGAGTTATTCGCTAAGAGTCAATAACTAACTAACTGAATAAGGAGATATTAATATGAGTGTTAACATAATTGTGAGTGATGCAATTAAACGTTATGGTGATAACACTGTCATTAAAAACTTATCGGTTGATATCAAGGAGGGTGAGTTTTTCACCCTCCTTGGTCCATCCGGATGTGGAAAGACAACGTTATTACGAATGATTGCAGGGTTTAACTCAATTGAAGGTGGTGACTTTTATTTTAACGAACGTCGTATAAATAATATGGAACCATCAGATAGAAATATAGGAATGGTATTTCAAAACTATGCAATATTCCCACATATGAGTGTATATGAGAACGTTGCATTTGGATTAAAGAATCGTAAGATTTCTAAAGATGAGATTGACAGACGTGTAATTGAAATGCTAGATATCATGCAAATCACAGAATATAAAGATCGTCTACCAGAGAAACTATCAGG
>CAZEQW010000074.1:0-5219 GCA_964514505.1 uncultured Erysipelothrix sp.
ATAAAAGGCATAAATGAAGCCAGCAACCAACCAAACCCAACTATAGTTAGAATAAGAACTAACAACGTTGTAATTCCTCGATTAATCTTATACTTCTCAAAAAACACCACAACCGGATGAACTATATAGGCCAAAAGAAATCCAGCAATAAAGGGTGTTAAGATAAATTTAATCTTACCAACAGTCCATGTCCAAAACGGGTTAGTTAGCGAAACTAAAAACAATATCAATAACATTAAAAGAACAATCAATAAACGCGGAATTGTCTTTGTATTTTCAAAATAATCAGAGATGCGTTTTCGAATATCCATAGTAGGCTCCTTTTTCTTTTATTTTACCACATTTACCTGAAATAATTATTAACAGATGAATCAACTTGCTTCTGAATATACTTAAAAGAAGTATAAACAAGTGGGAATAAGACTAAATTACCCAAAAGAACAATCATACTTCTTGTAGTTAAGAAACTAACTAACGAGTAACGAGTACCTAGAAACACCCAAAGAGATCCAAATAAGAACATTTCCTTCGCAAATAAACCCAAAGCCATCAAAACCATAGTCTCAACTAAAGTAGATCCAATGTGACGATACCAAATTCGAACTAAGATAGCGGACAATCCATAACTAATATAAAACACAGGGAACGAGTTGTAATGGAATAAACCTATTATGAATGAAATAATAAGTACCTTGATTACAATCTCCTTACGATCCTCAATATTTGTCATTAGCAAAAGTGCCAAGAAATGCAATTGACTCACAAAAACAATCGGTCCAAACAACCTTTGATTGGCCAGTGATTGAACCGCAAAATCAACCATCAACCAGAAGAAAATAAACAGTGTATAAATTAATGAACGCTGTTTCATTTACCTTTTACCACCTTCACGTAGTCAAGTTGATTAAACTTAACTTCAGAGGTCACCTTAGCACGGATTAATACACCTTCACTTGTATTCTCTACCTTAGATATTTTTCCAACATAAAGACCACGAGGGAAAACACCACCTAAACCAGATGTTCTAACATCAGTGTCAAGTTCAGTTCCTACCTCACCTTTCAACACCCTAATATCATATGTATTAGAATCGAAATTATACTTTTCAACAATACCATTTACATCAACATCATTTACAGCAAAAGACACAGCTACCTTTGAGAAATTCTCATTGGATGTTAGAAGCGAAACAATACTATAGTGTTTCTCAACATGAATAACGCGTCCCACCAAACCATTAACTGCAACTACCCCATCATCCACACTAACACCATCATCACTACCAACATCTAGAATAAGTTCTTGATCCCAGTTTTCAAATGAACGCGTCTTAACTCTTGCTGACACTAAATTAAAATCAGAATACAAACTATTAATATTATTTAACTCTTTAATACTCTCCAACTCTTTTTCCAATTCCTTTACACGTCTATTTAGATCAGATGCCACTACTAAATGTTGACGTAACTCATCATTCACATTACGACTATCCCAAAACGTAGCATAGTCATTCACAAAATTAGAAAAAGTTTTACTTGGGTAGTCAAACAAAGAATAACGAACCATAGAGAAAAAACCGTAGAACTTCTTCTCTCCAGTATCTACAAATCGATTTCTTTTCACAAAATTTGTTGCTAATAACGAAAGCGACAAAATCACTATCATTGCTATTAAAAACTTACGCAATGGACTTTTCTTCATTTTATATCACCATCTAATATTATACGATAAATAACACTCAAATAATACCACTTACTTGACTATCGCTTAATATAATTATAGTATTATAAGGCATGAATTGAGGTAATATACGTGAAAAGCAGCAAAAGCACCGCAAAAGGTGCCATAAATATCATAATTGGAATGTTTATTTTATCATTTGGGTTAACTAATATCCACAGTCCCTTTAGTATAAGCGAAGGCGGGGTCCTTGGATCAATATTATTAATACACCATTGGACTAATATCGATATGTCCATAATATCAATAGTACTAGACTTAACATGTTATGCGATCGCATTTAGATACTTCGGATTACAGTTTATTTTAAAATCATTGACTGCATCATTCGTACTGTCTATTTTCCTAACATTTTGGAGTTCTCTACCCCTTTTATTAGATATATTAAGACCCTATCCAATAGTTGCTGCCATTATTGCAGGACTAACAGTAGGTATAGGAGTAGGTATTGCGATGAGATCTGGCGTATCAAGTGGTGGTGACGATGCATTAGCGATGGTTATATCAAAGAAGTTCAAAGTTAAACTATCATACGCTTATATGTTTACCGACTTTACTATCTTGGTACTATCATTAAGTTATATCCCTGTCACAAGAATATTCTACAGTCTAATAACTGTAACAGTATCATCCTTTACTATAGATAAAATTGCGAACTTTAAAAACACACCAATTTATAAAACTAAGACAGCTTAATGCTGTCTTTTTAACTACTCGAATAAACCTGGATCATATCTACGAATGGATGTATAGTTTCCTTCAGTCACAATCAAATGATCAAGAATATAAACACCCATTAAGTTTCCAGCCTCTACAAGAGATGAAGTTGTATATAAATCAGAATCACTAGGTGTAAGTGTCCCACCAGGATGATTATGAACTAAAATAATTCTAGAAGCACTATGACGCACTGCTTCCTTAAATATCTCACGCGGATGAACTACACTTCTATCTAAAGTTCCTTTGAACAAGATTGAATGCGATAATAACCGATTCTGTTTATCAAGATAAACAGCCATAAAATATTCCTGATTCTTAAATCCAATCTCCAAATTCAACCAAGACACTAAATTACCAGGCTCTTCAATATGTATCACGGACTTACGACTTGGCTTAATAATGCGTATTGCTACCTCAGATAAAGCCATGATTTCCAAAGCTTTAATATGACTAATACCACGGATAGACATCAAATCTTCTTTTCCCAATCTATTAATACCACTAATATTCTTACACTTCATTAGCACCGCATCAGCAACCTCCAAAGCAGACTTTCCCCGTGTACCTTGCCTTATAAACAATGCCAACAACTCCCTATCCGATAACATCTTAATACCATCACGCAGCGCCTTTTCACGAGGACGAAGATCCTCTGGAATCTCTTTAATCTTAATAGTAATCACCCTTAGTAAATAGTCTACTTAAGCATTTCATCCTAATTGATAAATAAAAAAACGATAGCTTTTGGATTAAACCATTTAGCTATAGCTTTAAATACTACATACTTCTTTTTTTCTTAGCAAAGAAGATACCTAAATCAATTATAAAAGAAGCCAATCCAATCTAAATCCAACTTCTCTCACCTGTATCAGGTAAATCATCCTTTGGACCTTCTTCAAAATTTTCGTCACTATTTGCAGCTGTTCCATGAATAACAAAATCAGTACTCTTATCTTCATCAACCGTAACACTTTCAGTATGTATGCTTGAAGCATCTACTCACTCACTAAAAAAGCTAATATTACTCCAAACCAAGTACTTTTTAATCATAATATCCTCCTTTATGTACTTATATACACAATATCGAATATTATTTACCTTTTGTATGCAACTTTACAACATACTTATGAAAAATATGTTAAAAAAACTCTCATATTGAGAGTTTAGAAAGTATATTCAAAGGCTTCACGTTCAGGGTCAATTGGGTCATTAACACGGATAACGCCTACTCTATTAAAGCCAAAGTTTATAAGACTTTTAATCATCCTATTATTCTTATTGTGTGTGTCAATCCTAATTTGATGGATACCATTTAGTTTAGATAATGAAACAACATTATCCAAAATAAATTTCATGACACCTTTACCTTGTGAACTTTGGGAGATTGCAACTCTATGTAACGTAGTATAAGCATCATCATTACTCCAGTCTCCGTCGTATACAACTCGATAAGGTAAATCCTCATCAAACGATATATTTAGAGTTGCTAGAATAGTGCCATCATCTATAACATAGCAGGTTGAGTTAAGTATATCATCCTTAATAGTCTGAAGACTTGGTTCACCACTTTGCCACTGAGTACTACCTGTTGCCTTAAGTTGCAGTTTAGCATCCTTGATGATCTTATATATGCTATCAAGATCATCAAGAGTTGCTTTCCTAAATACCTTACTCACCTAATACTGATATAGCAGCAGGTGCATATTTTTCAGCAATTGCTTTAATTACTGCAGGATCTTTCAGTACAGTTAGAATTGCTTTAGTCTTATCACTATCTTCCTCACCAGTACGAACAGCAATAACGTTAGCAATATTATCGATAGTAGCATCATCAATCTTCTCAGCTTGCAAACCACGATCTGTTATATTACCAGCTAGAGCATAGTTACCGTTAATAACAGCATAAGCAGCAGTATCCAATAACTTAGGTAAGTTACCAGCTGCAGCTAGTTTAATATCAATAGCTACATTGTACTTAACAATATCTTTTAGTGTAGCTGTTTCACGATTGTCATTTAATTCAATCCAACCTAGTTCTTCAAGAACTTTTAAACCACGTGGTAAGTTTGTTGGGTCATCTGGAATTAATACAACATCCTTATCAGCCACAGCTTTTAAATCACTCTTTGTTCCACTATAGATTGCAATTGGCTCATAGTGAACTTTAATGATTGGTGATAACTTAGTACCATTAGTTTCGTTAAAATCTAATAAGTACGGAGTATGTTGGAAAAAGTTAGCGTCTAAACTGCCATCATCAAGAGCCTTGTTTGGTAAAATATAATCATCGAAAATCTTAATATCTAACTCATAACCAAGTTCTTTCAATGGATCAGCAATTAACTTTAAATACTCAGCATGTGGTAGTGCTGTTGCACCAATCGTAAGCTTCTCTAATTCTTTATCTGTCGATGGTTTACTTCCACAACCCACCAATGCCAATGCAACCAATAATATAGCGACTAATTTCTTCATGTTGATATCCTCCTATAGTCAAAATATATAAAAAGCGCGCTCCTCCCAAAGGATGAGCGCGCTCATGTTACCACCTTTTTTCATACTAACCTCACGATTAGTACCTCGTCGAGTTCTACCAAACTCCCTTGCTATAACGGGCAAACCCGACTTAACCTTAGTATAACCTCAGCTAAGCTGCTCCAAGTCCATTTTCAATCTACTTCCACTTGCTTATTTCCACCAAACATAAGCTCTCTGTAAAGTTTTCATAAATCTACTTTTCTTTTCATTGCATTTTCAAT
>CAZEQW010000075.1:0-5134 GCA_964514505.1 uncultured Erysipelothrix sp.
CACAAATAAAATCATTATTGGATCTAATGTAGTAATAAAATCCTGAGCATAACTTCCTACATTGGGGGTACCTTCCATTAGTATTCTAACTGAAAACATAATGCCATAGTAATTAAGCATTCCTATCTGGACAAGTCCATATAATGGATAGAGAACCAGTATAAATATAGTTAAATATTTTACTATTCTATTTCTATATACAGAGTTTAAATAGAATAGTATTGATGCAATTAGCGCAGAGAAAAGAATGGACCTGATTGTAAAGATAGGTTGATTAAAGTTGTTTGATAAGTATCTAAATAATAATTCTGTAAAAAGAAAGGGGATTAAATAACCAAAAATTCTATTTATATGTTTCATATTATCACCTGTATAAGAAAGGCTTAAAGACGTCTTTAAGCCTAATTAGTATTGACTGTTATTGTTTTCTTATAATAATCAAAGATACTAAATTTAGTAAAAGTTTTGCCACTATCATCTTTAGCAGAAGTAATCTTTCCATCGTTTCCCTCAATATTTACTAGCCCACTGACCGCTTTTCTTAACTCAGCAGTAGTATAGTGAGTAACATTGATTTCAACATCGTTGAATGTTACATTCCAGTTCTTTGGTAGTTTATCAACGGAAATAGTTTGATTACGTAAATCTGGATTCAAGGAAACGATTTTCCCGTATTCAGTTATTGGTTTGCTATCTCGCTTTAAGTTAAGCTTAATGTTATATTGATTCGCAAAGTTCATTAACTGCTCAATTCCTTTTTCAATATGATTACCAGTAAAACCTGGTACCGTTATACTCTCGGATACATTGGATGTATTTACACTTTGACATACGGCATTAGATCGTACCTGTTGATTTAAATCGAAGGTATAATAGCCACATATCTTTAAATCATTTAAATTAGACACATTAACATCTAAATTAATATTTTCTTGATTAGAAGTTGCACTATTTATTACTTTATCACCAGAATATAAATCAACTTTATAAACAACCGAGCCATAGATCCATGAGGGGTCAAATAGGCGTCTAGCATTATAAGTTTTCCCAGCGCGATCTGTTAGTATGAAGTTTTGACTCGCAACCTCTAATTTACTTGGGTCAGGATAAGGGTCGAAATTAACATTAATATTAAATCTGCCCATATTTTGGAATACTTCATGTGAAATAGAACCTAGTGTATCAAGTGTTGGAGCATTGTAGTTAACTAAAGAAGATGCTTCTTTCTTGATTAGTGCTTTAGTAATTAGACTGTCGTTCATGCCGGCGATTGGTGAGGCATAAGGGTAGGTACCAAGAATATAAGTAATTTCTTCAACTGAATCAGGTCTTGGTATTTCTTTGCCTCGTCCATATTCTGCATCTAAAATATCTAGTATATGCTTGTTTACTTTAGCATGTAAGTGGAACGTTCGCTCATAGTTTCTAAAGTATGCTACTTGCTTAGGATCTTTAACTGTTTCAGCATCAAATCCAGTCCATGTTGCCATACTAAATCTATCGTTTCCTGTAAGTAATAATCTATCTTTACGTTCTCCTTCAGGAATTCCGTGTTGAATCCCTTCTTTACCCCAGTCGGTAGTTCCAGTTTTTCCGTAGATTGGATAACCGCGTTTTAGACGTGTCATAACAGGAGAGCGATCAGCAACTGCCTTCATTGTTTCAGCAGTTAGGTATGCAGCAGCATCTGAAATGACAGGTGTTGCTTTATATGGAGACTCAATCACTTCTTGAGTATCCTTAATAATAATCTCACGAATAGTATGGGGTTTAATATATGAACCGCCATTTAGCATAGTTGCAGTTGCACCAGCTAGTTCTTGTGTATTAGTTACAAACTGAGCTCCACCTATCGCAAATTGATTATGTAATTGGTTCTTGCCCCCGTTGTGTTGAACATGCTTTTTGAATCCAATTGAATCTACATAATCACGATATTTCTCAATGCCAATCTTATTTTGAACTTCATCAAAGGTCTTGATAGCTGGAATATTATAAGAATCTGCAACGGCATCGATTAACTTAACTTGACCAAGGTATCTATTGTTAAAGTTCTTAACTAGAATATTAGTTCCACCCCAGTAATATGGCTCATCAGCAATAACATGGTCTGTTGAATATCCAAGATACTCAAATGCAGGAGCATATGATATAAATGGTTTAATTGTTGAACCTGGTTGATAGATTGCATCATAAGAACGATTATAAACCCGTTGACCATAGTAATCATAGCCACCAATTATACCAAGTATTTCGCCGGTTTCATTCTCTAGAACAGTAGAAGCAAGTTGTAACCAACTTTTCTGTGCAGCACTAATATCTAAGTCTTTGATCTCACGATTTTGAATCTTATCTAACTCTTTTTGTAAGTTTGAGTTCATTGAGGTCTTAATAATCATTCCTGTTGTTGAAGGGTTTAAATCCGTCAGTTCTTTAACTTCATTTAATACAACATCAATATATGCTTGATTAGGTAAAGCTTCGCCTTTACGACCCGATTGATCAACAAACAAGTTTTCTAATGGAACAGCGAGTGCTAATTGATACTCTTCATCTGTAATATAGCCGTGATGATTCATATAATATAAAACAGTATTGGTTCTATTTTTAGCATTAGATAAGCGGTAGTAAGGTGTAATTCTATTTGGTCTATTAACAATACCTGCTAAGAATGCACTTTCAACAAGATTAAGCTCAGATGCTGTTTTGTCGAAATAATAATTAGCGGCTTTTTGTACACCAAGTGTATTATGTCCTACACCAAAGTTAGCAATATTAACATATTTTTGTAAGATTACTTTCTTACTTAATATTTTTTTATTATTTATAAGACTTGAGTAGTAAATTTCTAGTATCTTACGTTTGATTCCATCGATTCCACTTGATGCTGGCAATTGGGATTCGCCAGTTTCTACGTTCTCATACATGAATAAACTATTTCTAGTTAATTGCATATCTATAGTTGAAGCGCCCCCTGCATCAAAGGATAGATTTCTCTGCTTTAATGAGTCTAAAACGTTCATGAAAATAGCTGAAGTAAATCTAGGTGTATCAACACCACCATGTTCAAAGAATCTTGAGTCTTCAATTGAAACAAAAGCATCAATTAGAGATTGAGATAAATCTTCATATTCAACATTTTCAACTAACTTAACCCCCAGATCATAAATAACATCACCGTTGGCATCAAGGATAATGGTTGAATCCGTTTTATCGAAACTTTCAATTGAAAGTGGCTCTGCACCAAGAATAGTACTGCCTACTAATGTTGATACAGCTAGTACTCCAATTAAGAAAAGAGCGCTTAAACCCGTTACTATATTTAGTAATACAGAACCTTTTTTCTTGTTTGGTTTATTGGTCTTTTTCTTCTTACCCATAGTACCTCCATTTGAATCATCGACTATATCTTCATCTTGATATAAGTCATCGTAAGCCAAAATTTTAGAATCAATGTCTATTTCTTTGGTTTCATCTAAAGTAGTGTTGCTTTCACTCACATTTTTTTCAATAGAATCTTTAGATGTTGCTTTTTTACGCGATTTCTTTTGGTAACGAATCACGTTTTCATTGTCATTGTTTTTCATAGGGACTCCTTTATAAATTTATCAAGTACTTCTAAATAGTGACATGGGGTAGTGTAAGTGCTTTTTACTTCATGCCCATTATCTTTAATCCACGTAAGTGGAATTGATTTCCTGGTTGTTGTTTTAAGGAAAGAGAGTAGTTCTTTTGCAAATACAACATAGGTTTCGTCTAAAAGTGTGAAACGTATAATAACAAAAGCAATTGCACCATGTTGATCTACTGACTCTAGGTGTTTTATTTGGTGTTGATGCAAAGAAGCTAGTGGAAAGGAAGTTTTTGCTCTTGTTTCCTTTGCTTCAAAGTCAATGGCTCTTCCTTTGTAAACACCGTTATAATCGGTAGTAGAGGATTGCCGGTAGTAAGCTTCTGTTATTTTGGCTCTATTACGAGCTGGGTAATCGACATTTACTACTTGAATAGGAGTGGGCTTTTTGTGAATGTTTGCGATATCATAGCTTAAATAATATGCATTTGTTGCGTTGATATCTTCCTCTAAAGCCATCCCTCTACCAGAGGAAGTTTCCGGTTTATTTTCTTGATTTCTTATTCTTTTACCACTTGGATATTGTATCATGTAATCACCTTTTATATTATACAATAAATGTGTGAAAAAGCATAAGATTGTGGGTTCAATAACATTATATGCACTATAATAAATATGCTTGAAAGTTTCGCTTACATTTGAGATAATAGATGAGATGTAGAGAAGCGAGGGATATTATGAAGCAAAGATTAACTATTGATCAAATTTATGAAAAAGAGTTTCATGTTGATTTTAAAGGGTATAATGCTTTAGAGGTAGATGAGTTCTTAGATACTGTATTAAAGGACTATCAAACGTTTGAGGCAATGATTGCTAAGCAAAAGGATCTTTTGGATCGTTATGAAGAGGCTATGACTCGACAAAAGCAACAGATTCAACAACTTCAGCAGGCAACGCGTGCTCAAGCGGATGTTGAACCGCAAACTAGCTATGTAGATTTAGTGCGTCGTATTTCTCGAATTGAAGCATATTTATTTAATAAAGAATGACACAAAAAATAACTGCTGGTCTATTTGTAGATTAGAGGAAAGTCCATGCTCGCACTGCCTGTGATGGCAGTAGTGTTTGTGCTAAGTGAAACCATAAGCTTAGGCATAGAGGCATCTATGACGGCGGAGTTATGACCTAAGGAGTCATCTATGGTTATAAACCTGAAAGTGCCACAGTGACGGAGTCTTTAGAGAAATTTGAAGAGTGGAACGTTGGTAAACCCCGCAAGCGAGAAACCCAAAATTGGTAGGGGAGCTGGTTGACCTTAAACGAAGGGAATACCAGACACAGTAATGTGTAGATAAATAGTTATTGTAACAGAACATGGCTTACTGCGTGTCAATGCATTTAAAGTGTCGTATGACACTTTTTTATCATTGTAAAAGAGTCCAAGGATTGGTATACTTATTGTAGATTTTTATGTATGTATTAGTCTAGAGGTGATAATTTTGATAAATATAGGAAACTTACTTAAAGAAAAAAGAATTGAAAAAAATTTAAGTATTGATGACA
>CAZEQW010000076.1:0-5087 GCA_964514505.1 uncultured Erysipelothrix sp.
GTTTATTTGATGTATTTAAAAAATACGATATCGCAGCAGTATTCTATACTGGAGGTAATGACTCTATGGATACTGTTACTGCATTAACTGAGTATGCAGAAGAACACAAGATTGAAGGTATTCAATTTATTGGATGTCCTAAGACAGTTGATAATGACCTTATGGTTATGGACCACAGTCCTGGATTTGCTTCAGCAGCAAAATTCATTTCAACTACAGTTTCTCAAACTTGGTTAGACTCTACAGTTTATACACGTGAAGATGTGTTTATTCTTGAAGCAATGGGTCGTGATGCTGGTTGGTTAGCAGCAAGTTCTGCTGTAACTGGTGTTGTTGATGTATTAGTATTACCAGAAGTACCTTTTGATAAGGATGCTTTCTTGGCTGCTGTTAAGCGTCATATGGATGCTAAGAATAAGTGTTATATTGTTGTTTCTGAAGGAGTACGCTATGCAGATGGTACATACCTTGCGGCTGCAACTTCTAAAGATGATACATTTGGACATGCTGTATTAGGTGGTTCAGGTCATGCATTGCGTGAAATGATTCTTGAAGCTGGTTTAGCACCTCGTGCTAAAGTTCAGGACTTAGCAAATGCTCAGAGATCTCATGCTACTGAGCAATCAAAAGTTGACGTTGAAGAGTCATTCCAATTAGGAATGTCAGCTCATATGCATTCAATGGATAAGAGCTTTACAGGTCAAACAGTATACGTTACACGTCGTACTGATGTTGAAGGTTATGATGTTTCATACCATGCAACTCCATCTAAGAATATTGCGAACCACGTTCGTGATTTCCCAGAAGAATGGATTCTACCAGATTTCGCTGGAGTTACTGAAGAAGCATTAGCTTACTTTAGACCTTTAATGGTTGGTCAACCAGAAATCATCTATGATGAAAATGGTTTACCAGTTCACACGGAACCATTTTACTTCCGTAAAGACCGTTATACAGTAGATTAATTAAAGTATTAAGCACTTCCTTATGGGAGTGCTTTTTTGATGTGTAAGTATTTAGTTGTTGGGTTTGAAGTTGTGGTATATTCTTATTATAAATTAAGTTAATTATTGAGTTTAAAAGGAGCTTATCATGTAAAAATTCAGAGACTAGGAGTTAATATTTTAAATAATAAAGCACTTGAACAGAAGTCTCAAGATAGTCAGAGTGTAGAAGATTTTAATAAGGTTTTTAATAGGGAAGAGATTGTTGAATCTAAATTAGGTGATGATCAAAATATTGAGACTGAGGAAAACGTAAATCATAATAGTGATGTTGATACTGAGGATGTTGAGTACGATTACGATGAAGCCAATAGACTTGAGGAGCTAATTAGTGATTGTAAGATAAGGTTGGCAAATACTGAACGCGAGCGACGAGATGCTGAACAAAATTATGATATAGTAGTTTCTCATTTTGATGAGGTTGAACGTGATACATCAATGGAACATGGTTCATTATATACTGATTCTGATTATTGGTCGGCTCTTGAAGATAAAAGAGATTGGGAAAGAACACTTAGTGTGTTAGAATCAGATGTCAGTGAGATCGAACGTGAACTGTACGATTATGAAAAGGAACTGGATTACTTATAAGATTAACACTACATTTAGGTAGTGTTTTTTAATTTTGTAATTTTTCGTTAATAAATATTAATATAGATTTCTGATGTGATATAATTTATACATTATAGGAGGTAGTATTATGTTTGGAGACAACTTTGTTCTTACAATGATTTTGATATTTGCTCTTTTTACTTTGATTTCTCTTTTCTTTACATTTATACCTGTAGGGTTGTGGATTACTGCAACGTTCTCTGGTGTTAAGATTAAGATGTCAACTTTAATTGGTATGAGATTACGTCGTGTTGCACCATCTCGTATCGTGAATCCAATGATCAAGTCTACTAAGGCTGGTGTTGATTTGGATATTGATGAATTAGAAGCGCACTATTTAGCTGGTGGTAATGTGAACACTTTGGTTGATGCGTTGATTGCAGCGCAACGTGCTAATATTCCTTTGGATTTTGAAAGTGCAGCTGCTATTGACTTAGCAGGTCGTAATGTATTTGAAGCTGTTCAAGTATCTGTTAACCCTAAGGTGATTGAGACTCCAATCATTGCGGCAGTATCAAAAGATGGTATTGAAGTAATGGCTAAAGCTCGTGTTACTGTTAGAGCTAATATTGAAAGATTAGTTGGTGGTGCCGGTGAGGAAACTATTATTGCTCGTGTTGGTGAGGGGATTGTTACTACAGTAGGTAGTTCAAACTCTCATAAGGATGTATTGGAGAATCCTGATAGTATATCTGAAACTGTATTGAGTAAGGGACTTGACTCTGGTACGGCCTTTGAAATCTTGTCTATTGATATAGCAGATGTTGATGTTGGTCGTAATATTGGTGCTCAACTGCAAATGGATCAAGCGCAAGCTGATAAGAGTATTGCTGAGGCTAAGGCTGAAGAGCGTCGTGCTATGGCGGTTGCTAAGGAACAAGAGATGGTTGCTGAAGTTCAAGCTATGCGTTCTAAGGTAGTTGCTGCTGAAGCTGAGGTTCCTTTGGCTATTGCGGAGGCATTACGTAGTGGTAAGATGGGAGTCATGGATTATTATAATCTTAAAAATGTTCAGGCTGATACAGATATGCGTGAATCAATTGCCGCTGGTTCAACTGAAGAAAAGCATAAATAATGTTTGAGTTCTGGTTTGAGGTGGTGCTTGAATTTCTTCCTTTCATTATAGCGGTAGGAGTGTTTGGTTTTACTTATCTTAAGAAGAATAAGACAGTTCAATCAAACTGGGAAAAGTTCAAGAGCATGGTTGATGATGAGTTTCGTGAAGTCAATGATAGCGTTCCGGTTCATGAAGGTGAGCAGTTTGGGATGGTCCATGAGAACACACGTGATCATCGTATCTTTGAACAAGCTTCTAGAGAAGCGATGTATTCAGAGTCTAGACCAACGCGTTTAAGTGATCAAAAGGTTCGTATGCAACGTTCTAGTTTAAAAAGAAGAGTTACATCTGAAACTACTAGGTCTAATAAACCTGAAGTATTGATAAAAAATACTGCATTTAGGGATAAGAATAGAGTTAGAGATGCATTGTTATATGGTGAGATTCTATCTACACCAGTTAGTAAAATTAAGAAGTAAAGAAGGAACCAATCTTATATTACGAGGTTGGTTCTTTTGTTACTATTGGGTTTCTAGGTAAAAGAGTTCTTCAAATTTCTTGTTTAGGGCAATACATAGGATATAAGCGAGTTTAGCAGTAGGATTGAACTGACCTGTCTCTATGGAGCTAATGGTGTTTCTTGAAACACCAATCATCCGTGTCAATTCATCTTGTGATAGACCCATTTCATTTCTAAATAGTCTTAGATTATTCTTAAGTATTAAAGTTGATTTCATTTAAAATTTCACATAACTATACATAAAGAAGATGGATACTGATAATGAGAATAGACTTAGGGCTAAATACCGTTTCTTACCTGACTTCCTATAAATAAAGTATCTTCTACCGAAGTTAAATGCGAAAAAGAGAGAAAAGACATCATCGGATTCTTGATTCCGATATTAATAAATCCTAGTATAAATATCATGAATGTAAAGGCCATATGTCCATACTCTAAAGCAGATAACTCTATCTTTTTATCGAATTCATCACCTTTTTCATTTTCACGTCTAAATGTATTGATTATATCTTCTTTTTTAATGTTGACATTCTCCAAGTAAACTTGTCAATATATGGATTTACTTTCATTTGGTATTTAAGTCTTAAAATAATCATGTATAATGAGATTAAATAAGATAAGAGGATATAATTATGTTGAGTAAACAAGAACGTTTGGTTATCGCAATTGGTGCTGTATTTACCTTGGCTTCAACTATGGTTTCTACCTTTGCGAATGTTTATTTGCTTGAGTTTACAGGGTCATTATTAGTTATGACTTTATATGCTATTTTTAGATATGGTTCTATTGCAATATCGGCGTATGTAGCGGCTAGATTGTCTACTAGGATTCGTTTTTCATATATTATGAGTATGGGGCTTTTGTTTATTACATCTGCTGTTCTGACGTTATTGGGTGTTAAATCACTGATTGAGAGTGAACGTTGGCTAGTGTTTATTGTAGGTAGTATATGGGGGATGGGTGAGGGATTCTTTTGGATATCTTTGAATACTATTATTCAAAGTTCCACATCACTTGAATCTCGCATGCGCTTTATTTCTATTAATGGGGTTTTGGCAAATTTTACAACTATAGTTGCTCCCTTTCTTTCTGCTTTTATTCTATCGATGTTCTCTGTTGAGTTAAGTGGCTATTATTTTATGTTCGTTTTGGCAATTGTGTTGTTTGTGGTTACAGCGGTATTGTCTTTCTCCCTTGTGGGTGATTCTCGATCTTCTTTTTCACTTAGACATATGTTTGATGGTAGGGATAGGGATTGGTCTAGAATTTTGCTTGCCCAGTATATGTGGGGGGTTCGTGAAGCGGCTACTGTTTCTTTAGTTGGATTAGTAATCTATGATATTTTAGGTAATAGTAGTGTTTATGGTAATTTCTTAGGTTTCTTTGCGATAATGGCTACTCTTATGCATTATTTTAGTGGTAAGTTGATTCATGATAAGAATGCTCTAGGTGTAATAACGATAGCGAGTATCGGTGTTCTAGTATCAGGGTGGAGTCTTTTGTTGATGCCTTCTTTATTAGGTGTTTTGATTTATGGTGTGTTGTATAATTTATCACTGCCTCTTGCATCTAATGGGTTTAGTGGTATGTGTATGGGTGTTATATATAAGTATCGGGAAAAGGAAAATTTACTGGGTCGTAGCTTGGCTAGGGAACTTATGATCGGTGCTGGTAGAATCAGTGGTTTGGTATTGGTAGTTGTTATTTCTTTAATATTAGGTCTTGATATTGGAATTAAGATTGCGATGGGTATCTTGTTTCTGTTTTCATTTGTGTTTGCATTAGTATTGAATCTAAAGTGATTTCATTTTGAAGCGAATCTTGTGTGGTTCACTTCTTTTTTATTTTAGTTGTACTTTTGATTGGATTTTTGATTCATTTCGTTTAGTCTTAT
>CAZEQW010000077.1:0-5083 GCA_964514505.1 uncultured Erysipelothrix sp.
GGACAAATGGCAATTGATTAAATATACATAATAATCATGTTTTATTTGATATCTTGAAGTTTGGAACACAAAGGAGTTACCGTAAATTGGTAACTCCTTTGTTATCTACTTATACTTTAATAATCGTAATCCATTTAGGGCTACTAGTAGTGTAGCTCCCATATCTGATGCAATAGCAATCCATAGTGTTAGCCACCCTGGAATAACTAGAAGTAGGGCTATGGCTTTAATGGTGATTGCGAATGCTATGTTTGATTTGATGATGTTTAGTGTTTTTCTGCTTAGTCCAATAGTGAATGGGAGTTTACTTAGGTCGTCTCCCATTAATGCGATATCGGCTGTTTCAAGGGCGCTATCGCTTCCTATTCCTCCCATTACTATACCTACAGTAGCGTGGGCTAGTGCTGGGGCATCGTTGATGCCATCTCCTACCATGGCTACGTGTTTATATTCTTGTTTTAGTTCATCAAGTGCTGTTAGTTTATCTTGGGGTAGAAGTTGTGCTTTGATCTCGCTAACTCCTATTTGGGAACCGATAGACTTGGCACTTTCGTTATTATCGCCAGTTAGCATAATCGTCTTATGGATGCCTAGGTTATTTAGGTTTCTAATAACATCCTTTGAGTTTTCTCTAATGGTGTCTGCAACTGCAATGATTGCGATTAGGGTATCGTTGTGAGTTAATACCATTACAGTTTTTCCTTCTTCTTGTAGTGAGTGGGTTGTATCGTTTGGTGTGATGGGACTTCCTACGTAGTATAGCTTGTTGTTAATCTCCCCTTGGATTCCTTTTCCTGTAATGGAAGTGAAGTTATTGATAGGTAGGAGGTTAGTAGTGTTTCCATACTCTATGATGGCTTTAGCCAAGGGGTGTTGTGATTTGGATTCTAGGGATACTAGAATATCAAGGGCGTTTTGGTATGACTTGTCTATTAGTACATAGTCAGTTACCTTAGGTTCTCCTTTAGTTAGGGTTCCTGTTTTGTCAAAGGCAATGGCTTTGATGTTTCCTAGTTCTTCTAGGTGGATGCCTCCTTTAATAAGGACTCCGTTTGATGCAGCATTACCCATCGCTGAAACTAAGGCAATGGGTGTTGAGATGACTAGTGCACAGGGGCAACCTACAACAAGTATAGCTAATCCTTGATAGATCCAAGTATATGGGTTTGCTTTAAATAGGAGTGGTGGAATAACCATAACTAGAAGGGCAATGATCATGATGATGGGTGTATAGTATTTTGCGAATATATCCACGAATCTTTGAGCTGGTGCTCTTTTTTCTTGTGCTTCTTCTACGAGGTGAATGATTTTTGATAGGGTTGTATCAGCTACTAGTTTGGTGATGCGTACTTCTAGATGCCCTTCGGTGTTAATGGTTCCTGCGAAGACTTCATCATCTTGTCTTTTGTGTACAGGGATTGATTCTCCGGTTATGGCTGCTTGATTTACCCAGGAGTCTCCAATAATCACTGTACCATCCATCGCAATACGTTGTCCGGGTTTAATGATCATGATGTCATTGATTTGAATATCATCTACATTAACCAGTATTTCTTTTCCTTCTTTGAGGATAATTGCTTCGTTTGGACTTAGATCCATTAATTTAGCAATGGAGTCTCGAGCTTTGTCCATGGAGTAGGTTTCCATTTCTTCGCTAATCGCAAATAGGATAACGATTACGGCTACTTCGCTCCATTCTCCAATGATAGCTCCTCCAATAGAAGCTAGGGTCATGAGCGTTTTCATGTCGAACTCTAAGTTTCTTAGGTTAGTTAGTCCGGATTTGAATAATGACATACCGCTAATTATTACGGATGTAATCATTAGTAATATTGTTAGGGTGTGTTTCTCGCCTAAAGTGTATTGGGATATAAAACCGGCTAGCATTATCAATATAGATAGTGATAGTCGTAGGTATTTTTGCATGAAGGATTGTTTAGGTTTATTGATGAGGCGTTGGTTTTCGGGTCTTATCTTTAAGTTTTCAAATGCGCCAGCTTCTTCTAGTAGCTGGATTGTGGTGCTTCCAATAACCTCAATCTTAGATGCACCAAAGTTAACGTGGGCATCTTCGATTCCTGGTATTCTTTTTACGTTGTTTTCAAATGTTTTAGCGCAGTTTGCGCATGAGAATCCATCGACTCTATATGTTGTTTTATTGCTCATAATTTAGCTCCTAGCCTAGTATTGTTAGTACTAGTTTTTTAACTTGTGGATTTGTAATTGAGTAGAAGGCCATTTTTCCATCTTTTCTATAATCGACCATGTTCTCACTATGTAGTTTTCTTAGGTGATGGGATGTGTTGGCGATGGTAGCATCTATAATGATTGATAGATCACAGACACATAGTTCCATCTCTTGGGTTAGGGCGTGCATGATCCTAAGTCGTCTTTCGTCTCCAAGGGTTTTAAGTATATTACTAATGGAAGGGTAGTCGTAGGTTGAATTATTATGTTTGATGGATTCTACTTTGTGTTCATCAAAACAGTATGTGGTGCATTTTGTCATGTTTATCTCCTATCATTCAAGTGTTTGCTTGAATGATACTACAATTAGTATTTTAGTGTCAATATAAGTATCTCAAAACTATTAAGTGCGTTCATAGTCAAGTGTATTGGTGAAATCGGCATCATTATTTTAATATATGGTATATTAAATAGAGGAAGAGGTGGATTATGAGATTGTCGTTTGATGAGATTGTATTAACGTTGAAGGATTTGTTTGTGAGGTATGGTTTGAGTGAAGTAGATGCTGAGGTGTGTGCGCGTATTCATACTGAGAGTAGTGCGGATGGTATTTATTCTCATGGACTTAATCGGGTACCTAGGTTTATTGAGTTTATTAATGAGGGTTATATTAATGTTGAAGGTAAGCCTTCTTTGGATAAGGCCTTTGGATCTCTTGAGGTTTATAATGGAAATTTGGGGGTTGGAATCACGAATGCGATGTTTGCGAGCGAGCGGGCAATGGATCTTGCTTCTGAACATGGTATTGGTTTGGTAGGTTTAAATAATACGACGCATTGAATGCGGGGTGGAACGTATGGACTTGAGGTTGCTAAGAGGGGTTATGTGGGAATCATGTGGACGAACACGGAGTCCATTATGCCGCCTTGGGGTGGTACTGAAGCTAAGTTGGGTAATAATCCATTTGTGATGGCAGTGCCATCTGTTAAGGGTCCTGTGTTATTAGATATGGCAATGTCGCAGTTTTCCTATGGTAAGCTTGAGACCTTGGAGTTAGCGGGTGAAAGGTTACCTATAGATGGTGGTTATGATGTTAATGGTAATTTAACCAATGATCCTGGTGCTATATTGAAGTCGATGCGTATTTTACCAACGGGTTATTGGAAAGGGTCTTCAATGGCGTTTATGTTGGATGTTGTGGGGGCTTTGGTTAGTGGTGGTAATACGACAGTTGATGTGGATAATCTTGAAGTAAAGGGTAATGGTGGTTATTCGCAGGTTTTCTTGGTTATTGATCCTAGGGTGATGAATAGTGAAGATGAAATCGTTGGTAAGGTTCAGCGTACTATTGAGCATCTTAAGTCTTCTGATTTGTCTAATGGCTTTGATGAAGTTAGGTATCCTGGTGAGGGTGCTGGTAAGCGTCGTGGAGTGAGTGATGAGGTTGGGGTGTTAGTGAATGAGAGAATTTGGAATAGAATATTGGAATTATTGAGTAATTAGGGCCTTTGGCTCTTTTTATTTTTGGGTGAGGTGTGTATACTATCTATATAGAAAGTTATCGATATAGAAGGATTTATTATGAATAAAGAATATAGTTTGGTGCATGACAAGATTAGTAAGGTTTTGGTGAGTTTGGCGTTGCCGATGGTGATGGCTAATTTCTCGCAGATTGCGTTTGGTTTGATTGATATGATGTGGATTGGTAGGCTGGGTAGTGGCAGTGTTACATCTGTTGGAACAGCTTCTTTTTATATTAATCTTGCGAGTGCTTTGGCAACGTTAATTACGGTTGGTAGTGGTGTTAAGTATGCGCAAAGTGTTGGTGCTAATTCAAAGGATGAGATGCATAAGTATTTTAGTGGGAGTGTTGTGCTGACTGTTGTTCTGAGTGCACTTTACTTTGGTGTTGTCTATAGTATGGCAGTTCCTTTGATTAAGTTTTATGGTATGAAGGATATAGCGGTTGTTAGTTTGTCTGCTGAGTATTTGCGTGCTTCAATGTGGGGTATTCTGTTTTTATTTGGTTCTTTGACGTTTACGTCTTTGTTGACGAGTAAAGGTAGGACTCAGGCGGTTTTTAAGGCCAATGTGAGTGGTTTGGTTCTTAATACTATATTAGATCCTATCATGATCTTTTCTCTAAATATGGGTGTTATTGGGGCTGCTTGGGCTTCTAATATTGCGCGTATGTTGACGTTTGTGTTGTTGGTTTATGCGCTTCGTGATGAGTTTAGGGAGTTTAGTATGAAGTTACATATTAGTGAGATGTTTGTGATTACTAAGCTTGGTGTTCCAGTTGCAACGCAGCGTGTGTTGTTTACTTTGATATCAATGTATATGGCGCGTATTGTGGCATTATATGGTACTGAGGCTTTGGCTGCTCAAAAGATTGGTTTGCAGATTGAGTCGTTGACGTATGTGACTATTGGTGGTTTGCAGGGTGCGTTGGTGGCATTTGTGGGTCAAAACTTTGGGTCGCGTGAGTTTGGTAGGATTAAGCGTGGCTTCAGGATTGCGATTAATTTTGCGGTTGGGTTTAGTTTGATTACTTCGTTTGTTTTCATTGTTTTCCCTAAGCCTTTGATGAGTATCTTTATTAAAGAGGTTGATGTAATTACTATGGGTGTTGGCTATATGCGAGCAATTGGCTTCTCTCAGGTATTTATGTGTTTAGAGTATATAAGTGTGGGTACGTTTAATGGAATGTCTAAGACGTATATTCCGCCTTTGGTTTCTATTTTCTTTACCGCACTTCGTATTCCGATGGCTCTTGTGTTTGTGCAGTATTTTGGGTTAGTTGGGGTTTGGTATAGCATTAGTTTGTCAAGTATCTTAAAAGGTAGTGTTCTTTATGTTTGGATGCGTATTATATTGAGTAAGGGGGAGTTTTCTA
>CAZEQW010000078.1:0-4922 GCA_964514505.1 uncultured Erysipelothrix sp.
TTCATCATTTGTTATCTCATATCTTGGGCCAATATTAATAGAGAACCAGTTTTTAAAAGCATTACTAGCAGCATTAAACTTTCTCTTATTAGCTTCGCCATTTTCAGGCTGATATGGATAAGTAACTGCCAAGACGTTATATCCTAGATTTTTTACACTCTTCAACGCATTACCAGACATATAATTGTTTTTTTCAAAACGGAAGGAAAATCTTGACGTCTTACAAATGGTTGCGAAGGTATTAGAAGAACTTTCTCCTCCTCAGTCCAATTATGAGAAAATATTCCTAAATGTCCTAATGGATTTCTCCATGCATCCGGAAACTCTGATGCTTCCACCCCAGTTTTGGCTAGATATTTATCAGTTTCATCAGAAACCGCAATACCGTTAAATAATACTTTACTACTAATTAATGCATCAACCTTATCCACAGTAAAGTAGTTTTTAGCTGAATAAACATCACTAATTGATGAACATTTTACGTCAAATCATTATTATTGTGAAGGGCCTCAACACCTTGCACTACATAAGTGTATTTATAGAAAAATGATAAACTCTTACCATCGCCTGTGTTTGATTTGTAACCACCAAAGTCACTTGCTAAAACTAGGAACTTATTTGATGACTTGGCAGTTCCAGTTTGAAGTAATTTTTCCCCTGCAATTATTGCACCATACATATTAGATCCTGCCTGAAGTGATCTATTGAATAATCCTTTGATTCTTGTAATATTTTCATGATCTAAAGTAATTAACTCCGTTGTTGCTAAATTTATATCTAGCGCAAACTTGATTACTCCAATATTAACTCTAATTGAATCATTTTGCACAATACGATCCAAGAACTCATTAATTTGGTTTTGAACTGAAGCATAAGCAGCAATTGATGTAGTATCCATCAAGAAAACCAAATCAATTTCTTATAATTCTCTCTCAGTTTTTGAAGGTAAGTTAAATGTTATATTATACTGATGATTAACATCAGTTTCCTCAAGTGTTTTAGTTATACTTAAATCAGGAGTTTCTTCCAAATACCTTGATCCGCCGTAGCAGATACTGCTGTAAACATTGTGACTAATAGTGCTAAAATAACGAGTATTCTTTTCATAATTTCGTCCTTTGACTCTTTATTTTGAATTTAAAATCCATACTATAACTTATCTCTTATACTTACAACCTAAAAGCCTTTTTCCACTGTTTATTCTCTATTTTTATAGTTTATTATTAATTTTTACCATGCGAACACAAAAAAAGACTCACCATTATAGTGAGTCTAGAGTATTTACCATACTATTAAAACGACTTAACAAAAGATTCCAATCTATCGAGTGCTTCCTTTAGTACATCTAAAGAATAGCAATACGACAACCTTACATAATCATCAGCACCAAAGTATACCCCTGGTATGATCGATACTTTAGCTTCATTTGCACACTTAAGCGCAAAGTCATACGATGACATTCCAAACTTTTTTATACTTGGAAATATGTAGAACGCCCCTTCTGGCTTATCTACTTCAAGACCCATATCAACAATTCTTTTATATGCATAATCGCGACGCTTCTGATAGTCTTCTCTCATATAGTCAGTATTCACATCAAAGGCTTTTTCTGCAGCATGTTGAGCAATACTATTTACTCCTGCCATTAAGTTTTGGTGTAGCTTATGCATTTCGTCAATTAAATATGTAGGTGCGACTACATAACCAATACGCCATCCTGTCATGGCATGCGATTTTGAAAAGGCTTGAATGACAATTAAGCGTTCTCTTAAATCTTCATATGACCTTAGACTTGGTAAGTCAGTATCATACACAAAGCGATTGTAGACATCATCCAATATTACAAATAAATGCTTATTATCGCGCATTACATTTGCGACCGCATCTATTGATGATTGATTTAATACTTGACCGGTAGGATTATTAGGTGACGTAAGAATTAGTGCCTTTGTCTTATTAGTTACTAGATCACGTAACTTTGTCTCGTTTATTTGAAATCCATCTTCAATCGTATCAAGATAGACAACATCTGCCGCTGATAGACTAGCTTGGCTTCTATACAACGTATAACCAGGCGTTGGTTGTATCAATGCGTCTTTTTCGCTAAAGAGCGTCCACATACTTAGAACAAGTCCTTCTGTGGCCCCATTAGTAATTATTATATTATCTAATGTAATATCCTCACCATATAGTTCAGACTCAAACCTTGCAATACGCTTTCTAAGAGATGTAATTCCCAAAGCAGGCGGGTAGTGCGTAAGATTTCTATCCAAAGCCAACTTAGCTTCTTCTTTAATAACTTCAGGCGTATCTAAGTCAGGTTCACCAATCGTTAAGTAAACCATCCCCTCAATCTTAGAACATAAAGCAGTAAAACTCCGAATACCACTAATACCAATATTTTCAATTCTAGTCTTCATCTACATCACTCCCATCCTCTAACTAATATATTACCACAATAAATCTAAACTTCACTCATAAATTGATTATAGAACGACACCATGATTTCATGTCGCTCTACAGCGATCTCTCTACCCTTTTCAGTAGCCACGAAATCAATTAATTTAAGTAACTTCTCATCAAAATGAGCAACTACATTACGCTTTAGATTACGATACTCATCATAATTTTTAGCCTTTAATCCTTCTAACTCATTATCATGAAATGGCAAACCCTTATATCCTGCGTAATAGAAAGCACGAGCAATACCTACGGCGCCCATTGCATCGATGAAGTCAGCATCCGAGACAATCGAAGCTTCCAAAGAACGTTCAACAACTTTACCATTCTTAAATCCAATACTAGCTATACCTTCTTCAATCAAATCATCGTATCCTTCAAGATCAATATCCCATCCTTCTACATACTGATTAAGTGAAGTATATTCAAAACTCATTTTATCATCAAACACATCATGCATATAAGCGATCATAAATGTCACAAATGGATTGGCTTTATCTACAAGTAAGCGTGCAGTTAAATTAACTACACGCTTTATATGATCATAATCATGACCCGAGGCATCACTAGAAAACAAATCCTTAATGTTTCTATCAACTGCCTCCAGTGTTTGAATCTGAGCCCTACTTAATGACCCCATCTAATAACTCTAAAACTTCATCTGTGGTTGAAGCCGCTAAAGCCTTCTCACTTAAAGCCTGCATATCACTATACTTAAGCCCACGAATAATACTACGTGCTTCTAAAATAGAAGATGCTGACATTGAGAACTCATCCAATCCAAGTCCCAATAGAAGCGGAATTGCCTTTTCATCGCCCGCCATTTCTCCACACATTCCAACCCATTTACCTTCTTTATGAGCCCCATCTATTGTCATCTTAACTAAACGCAAGATAGATGGACTATACGGTTGGTAAAGATACGATACACGCTCATTCATACGATCGGCCGCCATAGAATATTGAATTAAATCATTAGTTCCAATACTAAAGAAATCAACTTCCTTAGCAAACTGATCCGCAAGAATAGCAGCGGCAGGAATTTCAACCATCATACCCAACTCAATATCATCACTAAAGGCAATACCTTCTTTAGATAAATTCTTCTTCTCATCTTCAACAATAGCCTTAGCATCTCTAAACTCATTTAAAGTAGCAATCATGGGGAACATGATACTTAACTTACCATGAACCGAAGCCCGTAATAACGCACGAACCTGAGTACGGAAGATATCCGTACGATCTAAACAAATACGAATCGCACGATAACCCAAGAAAGGGTTCATTTCTTCAGGTAATTGCAAATAAGGAAGTTCCTTATCGCCACCAATATCTAAAGTACGAACAACCACTCTACCTGGCAACATATTTTCAAGTACCGTCTTATAAGCCGCATACTGCTCCTCTTCACCCGGTAACTCCTGTGAATCCATATATAGGAACTCAGTACGGTATAAACCAACACCCTCGCCCCCATTATTAAGAACACCCGTAACATCATGAGGCGTACCAATATTACCTGCTAATTCAACTTCATGACCATCCAAGGTAACACTCTTCGCGTCTTTAAGAACCTTTAGATCCTCACGATGTTGCGCAAAAGCCTCACCCTTTTTAACATACTCATCTTTTTGATCATCACTTGGGCTCAAGATAATAATACCATCTAAAGCATCCAATATTATTTCAGTACCGTGGTTAACTTTATCAAGCAAAGATCCCGCACCAACTACCGCTGGAATTTCCAACGAACGCGCCATAATCGCAGAGTGAGACGTACGTCCCCCAATTTCAGTTGCAAATCCCTTAACAAAATTTCTATCAAGTTGCGCTGTATCAGATGGCGTTAAATCCTCTGCTACAATAACAACTTCTTCACTAATTACAGATAAATCAGGAATAGTCTCACCAATAATGTGACACTTAATACGATAAGTAACATCACGGATATCCGCCGCACGTTCCTTAAAATAATCGTCATCCATATTTTCAAAAATACTTACAAATTGATTACCAACAACATCAGCCGCATACTCAGCATTAACAGCCTCATCTTTAATCATTGCTTCAATCTGACCCACTAACTCAGGATCCTCGGCAACCATAATATGAGCATCAAAGATCGCAAGATCTTCGTCAGTTAACTTACCAATTGCTTTTTCCTTAATATTTTTAATATCATTAATCGATACCTCAATCGCATCACTCAATCTTTTAAGTTCCGCTTCAACGTCAGCCCCTTCAACTTTAGAAATTTCAAGTACAGGATGCTGCAACTTAAATACTTTTGACACCGCTACTCCGGCGGATGCCGCTATTCCTTTAATCATAATTTTCTCCTTCTTATAACTAAACCCTACTAGGCTAGTTTATTTTAACATTTTAAACGCTTACTTTCAAATTATAAATAAGACTAAACGAAATGAATCAAAAATCCAATCAAAAGTACAACTAAAATAAAA
>CAZEQW010000079.1:0-2763 GCA_964514505.1 uncultured Erysipelothrix sp.
CTAAAGAAATACTTTATGGAAAATAGGTGTTGCGCTTAATTTGACAATTTATCTATACAAAAAAACTAGAGTAAGGTACTCTAGTTAATTTTTTATGCGCCACAGTATGCTTTCTTCTGTGAGATATACTTAGCATGATAATCGTAAATCTTAGTATGTAAGTTTTTGACTTGAGTCTTGAAGTCATCGTTCTCTCCATATTTGGATAGGATTACTATAGTATATGGATATTCGTCATAGATGATACCTATTTCATGGAAGTCTTTTTTCCACCAACCATACTTATGCGCGGCAGGTACGCCTTTTATTTTCAATTGGTTTAAAATGGCATCTAGCATATAACTTTTCATTTCTTGTCCAAGTGCTCCATTTTCGTCAATGAACTTATAAAGCTCGTTGACTAGTATATTTCCCTCAGCAGCAGTTATGTTACCGAAGTAGGTATTAGGGAAGAAACGATTTCCTACGCCCATTTTAGCATCAACATATTTATTTAGTTTGTCAAAGCCGATTATATCAACTAGTAAACGGTGTGCTCCGTTATCACTATAGATCATTGAGTATTTAATAAGATTTCGTAAAGTTTGATTGCTATCTAGTTCTAATCGCTTTCTAACTGACCTGTCCCAGTACTTCTGAGTAAACTTATATGTTTTATCTAAGTCTATCTCACCTTTGGCTGCTTTCTCATAGTAGTAAAGGGCAGCAGCTGGTTTCACGGTACTTGCTGCATAGTGAGATACATTCTCTCTATACAATACTTTATTGTTGTCAGCTAAGTTGTGATAATACACATTAACATCATACTTCTTTATCTGTGTCATGATGCTATTGTAATCTGATTGAACTTGCTTATTAAAAGTTGCATCATCACTTATCATACAAGCCCATGCAGTATCTGAAACGTTCTTTGGTTTTCTGACTGTTGGATTTTTAATATTAGGATTTGATGGTTTTGGATTTGGTTTGGGATTAGGTTTAGGTTTTGGTTTTTCAACCGGAGGCTCAACGGGTTTTGGTTCTTCTTTTGGCTCCTCCTTTGGCTCTTCCTTTGGAACATTCACAATGGGCTTATCTTCCGGTTTCTCTTCTTTATTTCTTTCGTTGATAAAAGTAATTAATCCAAAAGAGATTCCCCCAATAATTACTAATGTAATAATAATTGCTAATAGTTTTTTCATTTGCTATTCCTTTTTTCTTTAACTCCAATACATAATACCATAAAGTAGGTGATAGATAACCCTCTATTGACTATTTGATTGCATATTGGACTCATTTGATTGATGTGGTGATGTATATTCATGTTGGATTAAGTGCTAGAGCTTAATACGATACTAGTCCTGATTAAAACATAGTCTCATTTTCATGCTAATTAAAGTATAATGAATGAGTAGTGATCTTGGTTGATTAAAGGTAATAATAGAGATAGGAGATTGGTTTATGATATTAGAGAATGATGTTCTTAGAGTTGAGATAAGTAGTTTTGGTGCAGAGGTTCGTAGTATTTTCGATAAGATTAGTGAACGAGAACTTATGTGGTCAGGAGATAGTAGTTGGTGGAATCGTGTATCGCCAGTTCTTTTTCCGATTGTAGGTAGTCTTATTAATAAGAAGTTTAGATATAAAGATAATGAGTATGAAATGATGAATCATGGTTTCTTAAGGGATACTGAAATGGATCTAGTAAGTAGTAATGATAGTGAAGTTTGGTATGAGCTTGAATCTAATAGTGAGACTAAAAAGATGTATCCGTTTGATTTTGTGGTTAGAGTTGGTTATGTACTTCGTGATAATGTTTTGGATGTTAAGTGGAATGTATTGAATACTTCTTCTGATGAAATGTACTTCTCAATTGGAGCTCATCCTTCTTTCTTAGCTGAAGAAGGTGATAAATTTGTCATCGAATCAAATGGAGTAACGCATCGTTATCCTGTTACAAATAAGGGTATTGATAAGCCTTATCCAGAGGTTGTTGATGAGGTTATTATTGAGCCAAGTATATTTTATAAAGATGCTTTAGTTTATGACAATACTAGTGCTACTACGCTGATAACTAAAAAGGCTGATATTAGAATTAAATATGATAATTTTATGTACGTTGGGTTATGGGCTTCAATTAAGAATGGCGAAATGAGTCCATTTGTATGTATTGAACCATGGGTTGGTATTGCTGATTTTGTTGGGTTTGATGGTGAGTTAAATGATAAGGTTGGAATGGTTAAGTTGAATAGCAAAGAGGAAAACGCTTACATTTATAGTATTGAAATAACCAGTAAATAGTGGTTATTTATTAAAGCGTGTTATAATTATTATAATTTTCACAAGCAAAGCGTTTACATTGATTGGGCAGTGATATATGTTGAAATAATGTTTGTTTTTCTTTTGTTTTTTATTGCACAAGTGGTTGTAGTCTCATATGATGTTAGTGAAGTTATTAACAAGAGGAGGAGTTAATATGACACAGAAAGAAAAAAAGACAATCATTGACAACGAAGTCAATGAACTCGTTGAGAAGGGTCAAGAAGCCCTTAAAGCATTTATGGAATTAGACCAGGAACAAATTGATTATATCGTAGCGAAAGCATCGGTTGCAGCACTTGATCAACATGGTATTTTAGCACAAGCGGCTATTAAGGAAACAGGTCGTGGTGTATTTGAAGATAAAGCAACTAAAAACTTATTTGCGTGTGAGCACGTTATTAATCATATGCGTCACCTTAAAACGGTTGGTGTTATTGATGATAATGAGATAACAGGGATTAC
>CAZEQW010000079.1:2863-4913 GCA_964514505.1 uncultured Erysipelothrix sp.
GATGGTGTTGCAACTATTCTTGCTACAGGTGGTAATGCTATGGTTCGTGCAGCATACTCATGTGGTAAACCTGCATTAGGTGTTGGAGCTGGTAACGTACCTGCTTATATTGAAAAGTCAGCTAATATTGCTCAGGCTGTAAATGATATCGCAATGTCTAAAGCATTTGATAATGGTATGATTTGTGCTTGTGAATCTGTAGCGATTGTTGATAAAGAAATTTATAAAGAAGTTGTTGAAGGTTTTAAAGAGTATCACGTTGCATTCTTAAATAAAGCTGAGAAAGCTAAACTTGAACAGTTTATGTTCGGTGTTAAGTCTTCGGATGCTAATTATATGGAAGCATACTTAAATCCAGCGGTTGTTGGTCAAGATGCTACTTGGATTGCTAAGGAAGCTGGAATTGATGTTCCTGAAAATACTCGTGTATTAGCAGTTGAGTGTAGTGAAGTTGGTCCTAAGGAAGTTCTTACTCGTGAGAAGTTAGCGCCTGTATTGGCTTTAGTTAAGAGTAAAGATAGCGAAGAAGGAATTGATTTAGCTTATCAAATGGTTAATTTTAACGGTTTAGGTCACTCTGCAGCTATTCATACTAACGATAAGGCTTTAGCAACTAAGTTTGGTGAGGTTGTTCCTGCAATTCGTATTATCTGGAACTCTCCATCTACATTTGGTGGTATTGGTAACGTTTATAATGATTTCATTCCTTCATTGACATTAGGGTGTGGATCATACGGAGGAAACTCAGTAGGAGATAACGTTAGTGCGATTCACTTACTGAATATTAAAAAAGTAGGGAGACGTAACAATAATATGCAATGGTTTAAAGTTCCATCAAAAATCTATTTTGAAAGAAATGCTATCCAGTATTTAAAATCAATGCGTGATGTTGAACGTGTGTTTGTTGTTACTGACCGTTCAATGGTTGACCTTGGTTTCTATAATAAAGTTGTTGAGCAGTTGAATGCTCGTCGTAATAAAGTTCAAATTCAGTTGTTTAGTGATGTTGAACCAGATCCTTCTATCGAAACAGTTCGTAAGGGATTTGAATTAATGCAAAGCTTCAAACCGGATACAATTATTGCACTTGGTGGTGGATCTCCAATGGATGCTGCTAAGGGTATGTGGGTATTCTATGAGCACCCAGAAGTTGACTTTAATGACTTGAAGCAGAAGTTTATTGACATTCGTAAACGTGCCTTTAGATATCCTGATTTAGGTCAGAAATCTAAGTTAGTTTGTATTCCAACTACATCAGGTACTGGTTCTGAAGTAACGCCTTTTGCGGTTATCTCAGATCCGAAAGCTAACAAGAAATATCCATTAGCTGACTACTCACTTGTTCCAACAGTAGCGATTGTTGATCCAATCTTCGTTGATCATTTACCAGCATCAGTTACAGCTGATACTGGAATGGACGTATTAACGCATGCTACTGAAGCTTATGTTTCTACACTAGCAAATGATTATACTGATGGTTTATGTATTCAAGCTATTAAGATGGTATTTGAATACTTAGAGCGTAGTGTTAAGTATGGTGCTGATGATTTAGAGGCTCGTGAGAAGATGCATAATGCTTCTACATTGGCAGGTATGGCGTTTGGTAATGCTTTCCTTGGAATGAATCACTCTATGGCTCACAAGGTGGGTGGTAGATGGCATGTTCCTCACGGGCGCATTAATGCAATCTTAATGCCACACGTAATTCGTTATAATGGTCAAGTACCTTCTAAACCAAGTCTATGGCCAAAATACAACAAATATGTTGCACATGAGCGCTATGCTGAACTAGCAAGAATGCTTGGACTACCAGCAAGTACTGTTGAAGAAGGTGTTGAAAGCTATGCGAAAGCATGTCATGACCTTGGAGTAAGTGTTGGTATCGAAATGAATTTTGAAGCACAGGGTATTGATGAGAAAGACTTCGCTAAGCACGTTGAAGATGTAGCTTACTTAGCATATGAAGATCAGTGTTCACCATGTAACCCTCGTGTACCGATGGTTAAAGATATGATTGATATCCTATGGACAGCATATAAACCAGCGGATG
>CAZEQW010000080.1:0-3020 GCA_964514505.1 uncultured Erysipelothrix sp.
TCTAATAGCCACATTAAACATAAAGATATTACTTGATCTAGATAAAGAAGTTTGGTCGTTTACCGCACCAAGATTCGAATAGGAAATTCTTGGTTGTGTCCCTTTAATAAACATTGGGGCATCAATAATAGTCTCTCCAGGTTTGATAACACCTTCTGTTAATCCCATATACACTGTGGCTCCTTTAACTACAGAACCTACTGGACGTGCATCAAGAAACACAGACTCAGGAGAGTTATATAGGTTACCATTTGAATCTTCGCGTATTGCTACTACCGCTAATAGTTCACCAGTATTTGGATCAGAAAGAACCACATCAAGGCTCTCCATTAAATCACGTCTACCAATCTTCTTTGCACTACGATACTCACTAATTAACCTATTTTCAATCTTAAGTTGAAGATCCATATCCAAAGTAAGAACTAAATCATTACCCTTTTTACCTTCATTGGCTAACTCGTAAGACTTAGTAGTGGCATTATAGCGCATAGTTGTCTTAGAACCTACAAGATAGTCTTCATACATATATTCAAGACCCGATACTCCTACTTGATCATTTGGGGAATAACCTTTAGCAATCATATATTCATACTTTTCTGATGGAATATCACGAACTTTACCGACTAAGAACTCATAACCCTTTGGTCCAACGTACTCACGTTTCCAGGTTGTATTCCATCCGAAACCATTGAAATCATTTTGATGCTCTACAAGATAGGCAATCATTTCATCACTAACATCTTCTAGAATTGTAGCAGCACTAGTACTTGTTTCAGTACGCATACTTAAATAAACAGAAAACCCTTCGATATCTTCTTTAGATAAAGTTGCGAGCATCTCATCAGATACACGCTCTCGCTTTAATTGATTAATTTCAGTCGCTTTCATTCCTTTTGTCTCGTCTTTAGTTACAAGTGCCGAGCCATTGTTATTTAAAAAAATATAAAGATCACGCATCTCAAAATCATTTAGTTCATAATCGCCTTTAAATTGAGAGGCGAATTGTTTCGCTAACTCAAATCGTTGCTTAGTATCCATTCTACCAACTGAGTGATATGTAATGTTATTAAAAGGTGTATTGGTTGTTAAAACCATACCATTTCTATCTTTAATAATACCACGTGCAGACTCCAGTCTAATTGGAGATAACTCTTTTCTAGCTACAAGGTCTTCATAATATGCATGGTTGATAATTTGGACAGAAAAAAGTTTACCTATCAACATAAACCCCAATACTACAATTAAAGCAACTAATATTATAATCCGTCTATTAACTACTTTGAAAACGTCCAAATCTTCACGTAAGTGCTGACTTGTACCATCGTATTTTGTATTCTCTTTTTTAAACTTTAATTTGAACCACTTCATAGCTTCACCTAATCTTCGTTATGTAACCTCTGACGTGCTTTAGCGCGCTCTTTCTTTTGAGCACGAATGTCTGCACGAATTGCATCTCTACGTTTCTTACGCATAAGATTTTCCATTTCAATTTTACGTTTACGTTTGTAACCAGGCTTAATACTTTTCTTTTTACTAGCAGTTTTTGCTAAAATCTCTGGGTCAATTCTCTTAGTTCGCTTCTCAAAATTGAAGAATGGACGTGCATCTAATAAATGATTGTTTCTAATTCTCATAAACTTAAAATCAATATTTTGATTCATTAAGCGAGAAATCGCATTTTGATCAGAATCATTCACAAAACTAATACAGTATCCTTGACGACCAGTACGACCTGTTCTACCTGCTCTATGAGTGTAGAACGTTAAATCATGAGTAGGTATATTCGCATTGATAACATGGCTAATTTCAGGCAAGTCAATTCCGCGAGCAGCCAAATCAGTTGCGACAATATAACGAACATGACCACTACGAATTCTCTTAATAATTTGTGTACGACCTCTGTCACTCACATCACCATGAATCTCTACACACTCAATCCCGTACTCACGTAAGTATTTAGCGATATCAACAACTTCACCTTTAGTATTCGCAAATACAATAGCTAAAGATGGGTTTATAGATGCAAGAATATCTAAAACACTCTCTTCTAAAGATTTGTGTGTCCTGTGTACTAAAATATGATCTATTTGAGGTTTAAATACAACATCAGTTGATTGAATTTGAATTGGCTTATTTAAGTAGTTCTTAATAAATACATTTAAGGATTGAGGTAGAGTTGCACTAAACAACATAAAACGCGTTGATTCAATCATACGCGATGCTATGGTATTAATATCTTCAACAAAACCATAATCAAACATCATATCCATTTCATCAATGATACATAGTTTTATTGTATCAAGACGAATAACATTCCACTCTAAAACATCCAAAAATTTCCCTGGTGTAGTAATTAAAATTTGAGGTTGACGCGCTAGTTTCTTCTTTAATCTCGAGTTGTCCATTCCACCTATTGCTAGATCTAATGTAACACTATCAACTACTCTACTAATTGATTTAGAGAAATCAGCTATTTGCATCGCCAACTCACGAGTTGGTGCAATAATGATTGCTTGTGTTGCTTCAACATTAAAGTTGATTGTTTCAAGAATCGAAAATAGGAATGAGTGTGTTTTACCCGTTCCAGTTGGTGCCATTACGATTAAATCGTTAGGCTTATTAATAGCTTTAAGTACATCATCTTGAACTTTAGTCAACGTCTTAAAGTTATTTATCTCCATCATTTGTTTAATTAATGGGTTCATTTAATCACTCCTTCTGCTTAAGTAATTACTTAAACATAAATACTCTTCTTTAAATCCTTCATTTTGAATCTGAATTTTTTTCAATTTTCTGACTTGATGCTCTAAATAAGCATCATAATCAGAGTTTTCTTGTGTCATTAATATTGGACCAATATATTGCTCAGTAACACTAAGTTCTTGATTTCCAAGTTTAACTTTCATAATGAAAACTGGTTTTCTATTGTCATATAAAAACACTTCATCAATAATCATAAAACCCTTTTCTACTAGAGTTTTACGCAACCAAGGGTTCTTAGTATTCGATTGAATAATAAT
>CAZEQW010000080.1:3120-4881 GCA_964514505.1 uncultured Erysipelothrix sp.
ACAAACAGGCACTAAGTCATATAGAGCCTGTAGACGCTTTGAAATGCGCATTAGTTATTGTCCATGAAGTCGCGTAATCGTTTTGAACGCGTTGGATGCTTAAGTTTACGTAAGGCCTTGGCTTCAATTTGACGAATACGTTCGCGCGTAACATTAAACTCTTTACCCACTTCTTCAAGAGTACGAGTTCTACCGTCTTCAAGTCCAAAACGAAGACGCAGTACTTTTTCTTCACGCTCTGTTAAACCTTGTAGAACCATGTCAATTTCTTCTTTAAGTAATTCATTGTTCGCAAAGTCACTTGGTGATAAAGCGTCTTTATCTTCAATGAAGTCACCTAAGTGTGAGTCATTCTCTTCACCAATTGGAGTCTCAAGTGAAACAGGATCTAAAGCGATTTTTTGAATCTCTCGTACTTTTTCAGGTGTAATGCCGTCCATTTCCTTAGCAATCTCCTCTGCAGTTGGTTCGCGTCCTAAAACTTGAACTAATTGACGTTGAATACGAGTTAATTTATTTATTGTTTCAACCATGTGCACTGGTATACGAATTGTTCGTGCTTGGTCCGCAATTGCTCTTGTGATTGCTTGACGAATCCACCATGTTGCATAAGTAGAGAACTTATACTTAAGTGAGTAGTCAAACTTTTCAACAGCACGGATCAATCCCATATTACCCTCTTGAATTAAATCAAGGAATAACATCCCACGACCTAAGTATTTACGTGCAATGGAAACTACTAATCTAAGGTTAGCGGAGATAAGAATTCTACGCGCCTCTAAACCATCGTAATAAGCATTTAAAATGTTTTCTACATAAGCAAGGTTTTGAGGGTCATTTTTATAATTAGCTAAGATTTCATCTGTAATATCTTCAATCTTAATTTTTTCATACTCTTCTTCTTCAAGTTCAGCATTAATATGTTCTTTATAAATATCCATTAACATTACACGAGCTTCTTCACCCTCATCGGTTCTACGTGCAATCTCTGACTCATCTTCAGGCGACAATAAGTTAACTCTACCTATTTCCTTTAGATACATTTTAACAGGGTCACTGATTCTAATTTCATTTGATGTTGTTAGTTCATTTTCATAAGAGCTTAAGTCTACCTTATTTATAGAATCATCAAACGGTTCATCACTTCCCTCTTCACCGATAAATCCATCTTCATCATCGATTATATCATCATCTTCATCTTCATCAGATAAGATAATATCATTCTCATTAAACCAATTAAATAATTCTTCAACAGCATCATCATCTAGTTTTAAGTGAGAGATTCGTTTTTCAACTTCCTCATTTAATAAAACACCATCTTTTTCATACTGTTTAATTAAAGAAGCCTTTACTTCTTCAATTGTTTTAATTTTTTTACTCATAAAATTCCTCCTATATCTTGCGTTTGGAATCGATTGTCATTTGAAGCAGTTTAAACTGTGTTTCAAAATCCTTTTTACTTCTTAGTTCCTTCAACTTCGCGTCAATATTTTCATTCTTAAGATATTCTGTTATATAATCGATATTCTCGATTACATAAGCTTCATCAAAGTCTTGGATACTTAACCGTTCATCAAACTCAATGATAAACTGCCTCATTTCATCACTCAACTCTAATGACAATATATCCGCTATAACAATTTTCGGTTTTATTCGGTATTGATCGATTAGAATTAAAGCAAATTCATGGGCTAAATCGTTGGGTAAAAACCCTAAGTGATCACGATATAATTCCATGGCTTTGACTGAAAGCGTCATTTG
>CAZEQW010000081.1:0-1653 GCA_964514505.1 uncultured Erysipelothrix sp.
TATACTTACTAAATCCAAGTCACCATCGTAATCCTCGACCATACTGACAACATAATCTAAATATAAATGTCCTTTATGAATCTGGTTAGATACGTTAGCAAACTGAACTAAGATAGTTAACATAAAGCAGCTAATTAAAAAGATGACACTATACTCAACTCCTAACTTCATTCAATAACCTCCGTCATCGAATCCCAACTTGTGATTAGTGTATCCCTTAAGATATCTTTAAATTCATCAGAAAAGAAAATCATCCCCGTTGCGATAATCGTAACAACAAGCACCAATCCATACTCTTCAAAAAAAGCTTTTATAGCGTCCACCCCCCTTGCATAAGTGTACTTACTACCATAAACATTAACCCAAGAAATACCAACGACACCCATAACATCGGAAGTAAACCAAACCAGCTAAAGAAACCCAGTTTACTATCAAATAACTTCTTGCGACTATTAGAGAGCTCATTAGCATTATCTTCAACTAACATTGCTAATTGACTCTCACTACTTTCATTTCCAAGTAAAGCAAAATGATATAGATGATGCATGGCACGTTCAATATATAAGGCATCAAAATCACTTAAGAACTCTACATACAAATCTTTATTAAGTGGATCATTTTCTAACTCCTTAGCAAATACCACTAAAGATGGTTTAATTAAATCCGGAGCACTCTCAATAGATAAAGAAATAGATTTAGGCACAGTATTATAAGCCATCAAAACCTCTAACATACGCAGCCATATAGAAAACTGAATCTCAAGCTTACTATATAGTCGCTTCATTCTACTTCTCAATACAAGAATATGACGCTTATAGAATATAACCATTAATGCTAACACCCACATTTTCTTATCTAAAGTCGTAAAGAACATTACAACTCCTAAGACTACTATTTCAATTTGTCGTTGTCTTATTAACTTATTACGACTCACTCCCAGTACCTTGCATAAGAATTTAGTATCAGATTCTTCAAAAAACACTAGAACAGTTTTTCCAAATATCAAAAAGAATATTGCAATCATAACTGCTCCTCACTTAAGTACCAAGAACTCATACTGCGCTTATTCATGATTACCAGCAAAACTAGTAAACCCATAAGAAAACCCAAGACAAGGTATTGATACATTGGGTCACCAGACACATCAATAGCATGCATCAACATACTCTGTGCTAAATAGGCAACCACGATACTCATTATTATTAGATATGTCATTCTTCTACGAAGCTGCATTTCCTCTTCTTGATAACGCTTAGTTTGAGCAATCCATACTTCGATATCATGCTCAAGTCGCTCTAATTGATGGTCAAGAGACTGTGTACCAACACGCTCAGCCGCCTCAAAGATTTCAACCATGGAGACTAAAAGATAATGATTAGATATTTCCTTTAGAATATGGATACTCTCTCCTTGTTCTAACTTTTGGATCATAGTATCAATACTAGATTGAAACCTTTTATCTACACCGTTTCTCGCATCTATGATTGTTGGTAAGGTCATTTTATGTATTCTAAAGAACACACACATACGCAACATAAATTGACTCAAGCCATCAAAATCAAGTTGATGCCTAACCAACTCAAAGTTAAAGTTAATTATAAGTAACAACGACACAACACCCATTATGCAAAGATACATTATTCCCTTCGCATT
>CAZEQW010000081.1:1753-4671 GCA_964514505.1 uncultured Erysipelothrix sp.
CCAATATCAATAGCATCGTACAACTGCGCCAGAAAAGAACTACTGGACTTATCAATGCCTTCCATCATATACAACATTCTCTTAGGAATATCCTTAGCTGACTTCGCATGAATGGTACTTAGTAAATGAGTACCAGTTGATATAGACTTAAGTAAGTCATTAACCTCAGATCCCCTTACTTCACTAACCAACAACCAATTAGGTCTTTGTCGCATACTAGCTTTAATTGCTTGCTCATAATCAAATCCCTCACTAACCTTTAAACTAACACTATCACGAGTTGGATGAAGGTCCTCGTAATGAAGTTCACGCGAGTCTTCAATCGTAATAACCCGTGCATTAGCATCAATAAATAAAGTTAAAAACTTAATGAACTCAGTTTTACCCGCGCCAGGAAGCCCACTAACCATTATATTAGATAGATTCATGACAGCTTCTTTTAAGTAATCAAGTGCATCTTTAGTTATATAACCATTTTCAAGAATTGTTTCCTCTTTAATTCTCATGAAAGAAGGAGTTTTTCGAATCGAAACACTTAACTTACCAGAAACACTAGGATGAAGAATACTAACACGAATATCCTCATAATCTGCTTCAAGCAAAGGCGTTTGAAAATTAAAATGAAGGTTTACCAAGTTAGAAAATCTAACACAAGCCTGCATAACCTTAGCTTCATCCAAAAAGTTATACACCACAATACGACCTCGTTTCAAATGGTCAATCCATAAATCTTGGCCATTATAGTTAATATCCGTTACTTGTCTATTACTAAGATAAGGTTCAAAGATGCTAAACGGAAAATCAGCTTTCATCATTAAAACCCTTCGCCAATAAAACAACATTTCCATCAGCTTCAGCCTTTAAAACTGTATACACATCATCTTTATGTAAAGCCAAGAGAATAACATGCGGCAAACCACCTTTATCAACTTCCTTACCATTACGGTCCTTAATACCAATCACTCTAACATCCGGTATGATAATTCCATATGTATCATTCTTTTTATCCTGAAGGGCAATATCAATCATACTACCGTTTTGAAGTGAAGCTCCAAGAGATCCTACAACATCACGCTTGATCGCATATACCCTTTCATCCTCATAAAGCATCAAAGCAGCTTTATCCTTTGCATCCTCAATATGCTCGACACTACTTCCCAATAATACCTGCCCTTTATATAAAGTATGTTCATGCTTAACATAAGTACCCACTACATCGTCTAACTTTTTAAAATTATCACTCCCCACAAAATGAGAACTAACTTTCTTAATCTTTACATCAGATTCACCAATAACTTCTCTAGGACCTAGATCATTGTCCAACACAACTACACTAACCAAGTCCAATCGCCTTCTAACGATAAACTCAGTCGCAAAACCCATCATACCCACAACACAAACTACTAAAAATATATTACGAACCAGCTTCATTTTGCATCTCCTCTACCAACGACTTCTCAAATACCATTTCAACACCACCATAACTAACTGCCTTCACTCTCATTTGAAGTAACTTTGGATTTGACTCATAGTTAAGAACATCAATGGTATACTCAAACCCATCTGGAGCTGACATCTCAAATCTACTCACAAACAAGTCCATAGCCTCCTCAATACACTCACCCTGATATCCTTCCTTTAACCCACCCATGAATGAGTGTTGAATACTATAGCGATGATGTATGTAAAAACCATTAGTAATCGACCCATCTACAATAGGTATAAACACAATAAATAACCCCAACACAACAATCATAGCTACCATATAACACCTCATTCTTAAGTAGTATAAGGGCTTTAGATTTCCTAAAAATATGATATAATAAATCCATGAAAAAAATATTAATGATTATAGCTGTCATGCTGACAATAACAGCATGTTCAAGTAAAAACAGCCAACTAAAAAAATATAATGCCACAAGTATCACCTCCGGATTTGATACTAAGATGGAATTAATTGCTTACGCAAAGAGCGAAAAAGAGTTCAACAAGTACTTCGAAACTCTAAAAGATACATTTTGGATGTACCATCAATTATTTGATAAATATAATGAACACGAAGGCATCAACAACATATATACCATCAATAAAAACGCTGGTATAGCTCCAGTTGAAGTAAATCCAATCATTATAGAGTTACTATTAGAATCAAAGAAATTTACAGACCTTAGTCCTTTCTTTGACATTACATACGGATCAGTATTTAAGGTATGGCATAACTATAGAGACGAAGGTGAAGAGTTAAACAGTGCTGGTGAACCAGGCAACATTCCTTCAATAGAAGAACTAGAGGAAGCACGTAAGTATACCGGTTGGGATAAAGTTATTATTGACGAAGAAAAAAACACCGTCTATATAACCAACCCCAAAACTGAGTTAGATGTAGGGGCTATCGCAAAAGGTTACGCTACAGAAATGGTAGCACGTAAACTAGAAGAAGATGGTCTACAACACGGAATTATATCAGGCGGCGGAAATATTCGAACAATAAACACAAAGCCAAATAATGAACCATGGAATATAGGAATATCAGAACCAAACTTAAGTTTAGAATCGCCCAGTGTCGATATTTTTACAATCAAGCAGTCAACATCAATAGTTACATCAGGTGATTACCAAAGAACTTATTATGCAAAAGACGGAAAATATTACTCTCACTTAATCAACACAAAGACACTATTCCCAGAAACACTATATCGTTCAACTTCAATCATCACTAAAGACTCAACGATGGCTGATGCCCTATCGACAACTCTATACATGATGACAAAAGAAGAAGCAGATATATTTATCAAGGACTTCAATACTAAATTCCCTGAATATAAAATAGAAGTATTTTGGATAGTAGACGAGAACCCAGATTGGTATCAAGGCACTTACGATTATACAATGACAGAGGGCCTTAAAGAGTTAAGTAA
>CAZEQW010000082.1:0-4667 GCA_964514505.1 uncultured Erysipelothrix sp.
AGAAATAAAGCAGGGACAGGTAGATTTACAGAAGTGTTAGAACTTGATGCTAAAGAGGGAGCAACCCATATAAAAGTTACCTTAAACTCAGGTGCTGTTAGTATAACAAATGCCAAGTTTCATAGTATTTCCTTACTTAAAAATATGGAAGAGGTAGTTGTTGAGGAAATCTATGATACATTATTAAATCCTGGTTTTGAAGATGGTATGAATAACTGGGTTGTGATTACTGAGAATACACCCTTTACTACTGTTAAAGATAAAGCATATGAAGGCGAAAGTAGCTTGTTGATGCATGATAGTGTTGCTGAAGGGACCAATGATACAGCACGTATATTAAGTAACAAGGTAAAGGCAGTAGAAGATACTACTTATCTTGTTTCAGCTAAGGTAAATGTAACCTCACAATCACATAGTATCGTTTTAGTTACTGAGTATTATGATTACAACAATAATTTAATCAACCATGCTCATGAGGAGTTATTCTCTAGTAATTCACTGGGTACTGATAAGTGGACGACGATTAGACAAATGACACAGGCGCCTAAGAATACTGCTTATATGCGAGTTGGCTTCTATTCTGGTAAACCAAGTATAACTTTAGCTTATTTTGATGATGTAATGATAAGTCCTATTGATGTTAGTCAAAACTTAGACAGAGAGTATAAAGAACCTGTTAATCTAGGTGCAATGGTCGATGTTGGACTTGGTCAAGCAGGGGCAATTGGTGTTAATGCTAAAGGTGAGAATGAAGTGTATTTCTTGTCGAATGGATCACCAGGGACATTCTATGCCTTAGATGGTGATACAGGAGAAGTTAAGCACTCTCAAGTTATTCCTAATACTATTGCTGTTTGGGCTATAACTATTGGTAAGGATAATAATGTGTATTTTGGTGGTACTGAAGACGGTAAGATGTATCGTTACCTACCCGAGTCAAAAGTTGTTGAAGACTTAGGATCCAATCCAGCAGATAAATGGATCTGGGATCTTGAAGTAGCGAATAATGGCAAAATATATGGAACCACTTATCCAAATGCAAAGCTATTTGAATATGATCCGACTACAAAACAATACAGTGATTTAGGATCAATGCATACTGTACAACAGTATGCCCGTGGACTAAGTATTGATGGTGATGATATATATGTTGGTATTGGGACAAATGCTAGGCATCTATTTAAGTATTCTATATCTGGAAAAACAAAAGAAGAAATAATTATTGATGGCTATAGTGGGACTTCTGGAACATTTGAAGATATTAGAATCATAGGAGACTATTTATTCATATCAAATGGAACCATTAATATGTTAGTGGTTGATAAGAATTCCTTAGAAATTGTCTCAACATTCCAATATAGCAATAATATAGCGTATCCAAGTAAAGAAGATCCAGATCATGTGTATTTTAAGTTTGAAAAAAACTTCTACAAGTTTAATATCAAGACATTTGAGAAGACAAAGATTGAACTAAAGTATGATTTACCAGATACAGTCAGAACTAAAGATATTAAATGGATTGAACACAATGGTGTCGCAAAGATTGCGTTACTGACGCAATATGCAGAGTATATGCTTATTGAGCCTATTAGTGGTTCAGTTGATTTTATTAGCTTAGATGTTTCAATGCAACCTGTAGATATTCAAGCACTTGAAGTTGGATTTGATGGTCGACTCTATATGGGTGGCTACCAAAGAGGTATGAGTGTCTATAATCCATTTACTGGTGAAAGAGAAATTAATTTACCTAACTTTGCTCAACCAGAAGGTATTGGATTCTTAAATGATAGAGTTTGGTATGGAACATATGTCGGGGCAATAATGTATAGCTTCGATCCAACTAAGGAGATTTCTCTCACAGAGAATCCTAATTATGAGTATAAGATTAAAGATGAACAAGATCGTCCATTCGCCATTGAGAGTGGAGATAATAAGTTATTTGTTGGTACGATTCCTGATTATGGTGTTCACGGTGGTGTACTTGCGATCTATGATGAACTAACAGATACATGGTCCCAACATCGTAATGTAGTTCAAGACCAAAGTATCATCAGTTTGGCTTATAAAGATGGCTTTGTTTATGGTGGTACATCTGTTTGGGGTGGATTGGGAATTGAGCCTGTTGCTAAACAAGCAGAGATGTTTATTTGGGATGTAGAAAACGAAAAAATAGTTAAGTCATTTAATTTGGATATACCTAGTATCGATGAGGAACCTAGAATGATAGGAGACTTGAAGTTTGGACCCGATGGGCTTCTTTGGGGAGTCGTAGATGGTACTATCTTTGCTTATGATACAGAAAAAGAGGCTGTTGTAAAAAGCAAGATGATTCAACCTAGTCTATATAATAGCTCTAAGTGGTTCCCATACCGATTACATTTTGCGCCTGATGGCATGTTGTATTCTACAGTTTCAAGAAAATTAGTTGCTATTGATCCTGAAACACTTGATCACAAGATAATTGTAGATCAGTTCATTAATAATATGACAGTTGGTGTTGATGGAACTATCTACTATGCTTTAAAGAGTGAGTTATATATGATTGAGGTTGCTGAAACAGACGCTACGTTATCTGATATTACCATAAATGGTGAAACGATTGATGGTTTTTCTAGTGGCGTGTTGGACTATGAAGTCGAGGTGTTAGTTGAAAGTCTTGATGAAGAATTTTCTATAGATGCAACGACGACTCAAACCGGTGCAACGTATACATTTACAACGGATGGTGATGTAACAGTCATAAAAGTAGTTGGTGAAGATGGAGTATCGACATTATCTTATCGTGTTAAAGTAAAAAAAGTATTAGATGATGAAACTGGTCCAGTTGATCCAGAAGGTCCTGTAGATCCAGAAGGACCTGTAGATCCAAGCTTACCTCCAGGAGAAGGTAACTTACCTGGAACTGGACTAACTATGTATCAATCTCTACTTGGAGTTTCTTCAATAGTCGTTGGTTTATGTATAGTCTTATTTAATAGAAAGAAAAACAGAACAGTCTAATATTAAAGTAATAACTAACTCCACTTGGTGTGTTCGTTGACACATTAGGTGGAGTTTTTATATGCACTCTTAGTGATACATTTTGATAAATATTTTATACTAATACTATAAATGAGGTAAATTATGAATAAACAACTAATGAAGTTATTTCTTAAACTAGGTTTCTTTGCGTATGGTGGTCCTGCTGCTCATATCGCTATGATGAATGATGAGGTTGTAGTTAAGCGTGGGTGGATGGATGAAGCTGAGTTTCTAGATATGTTGAGTTTTACAAATATAATACCAGGTCCTAATTCTACTGAAGCAGCTATATTGATTGGTTATAAAAAGGGTGGTATTAAGGGTCTATTTATCGCAGGGATTAGCTTTATTCTTCCTGCTGTTTTAGTGGTTATTTTATTGTCGATGTTTTATGTTAAATATGAGAGTGTCCCATCGGTTCAAAATGCATTATCAGGAATGGTACCAATCATGATTGGTATTATAGCAGCTGCTTTAATTAGAATGAGCAAGGCTAACGTTAAGACATCTAAAGGTTGGTTTACATTGGTACTAAGTAGCATCTTATTATTATTAGGTGTTAATGAACTTGTTGTTTTGGTGGTTAGTGGCATAATTTTTAGTTTAAATACAGATAAGATATTGGCAGTTGAGCCAGTTAGCATCCTTCTTTTGTTTTTGGTGTTTATGAAGATTGGTGCTCTTTTATATGGTAGTGGATATGTTTTAATATCTTTCTTAGAGAGTGAGTTTGTGAGTGGATTGGGTTGGTTAACCCAATCGCAACTATATGATCTAGTAGCTATTGGTGAGATTACGCCTGGTCCTGTTTTCACAACAGCAACAGCTATTGGCTATTACTTACTTGGATTAAAAGGGTCGTTGGTAGCGACAGTAGGCATCTTTGTTCCGTCTTTTACATTTATTTTAATTTTGTATCCTTTGTATGAGAAGTTAAAGAAGATAGACTCGATAAGTAAGTTTTTAAGTGGTGTAAGTATTGGGTCATTAGGTATTATGGTTAATGTGGTTATTAGTATGACACTAAGTATTAAATCTAATATTTATATGGTAGGACTAGCGCTTCTTAGTTTAATCTTAATAAGAAAGTATAAAGTTAATACGCTATTATTAGTTGCTATGGGAGCGATTTTAGGGTTGATTATTCTTTAGTTGTTTCTATGAAATAGTTAGTGAAATTTTAGGAAATGCTGATAAGCGATATTAATTACTATGATTATCGGGTGTTGATATTGGAGATGACCAGGATAATTTTAAGTGGTCGTATCGTAGTATAGCTCGTTAATATCAACCCGATATGAAAAAGATTCAAGATAAAGAAGAGTTGTTTATAATTGTACAAGAAGCATATGCGACTTTGTGTGATCTTGATATAAGAGCTACATATGAAATTAGTAGAGTGAATTATCTAAGGAAAGATATAAATCCAGTCATAGTGATTAACCTTTTTGTAAGTATGCTGGATGGTTAAACGATTTTGTTCCTTGTTATGGTTTGGAGCTTGTTTTTTACTTATTTACTAAGTTAATCTATATTTTACTTTTCCTTGGAATCTTGATTTGGTTAATAGTTAGCTTGGTATATGGCAAATGAACGGAAGATTTAAATGCTATTAGTGTATATCTTGTCTCACCGTTATTTGTGAA
>CAZEQW010000083.1:0-4502 GCA_964514505.1 uncultured Erysipelothrix sp.
CGATATAACTATTTTATTTGTCCACTAAAGTGTAGCCCATCCAACATTCAGTATAAACTATGCTCGTTAATTACTTAATAAGTATAAATAGAACATTAAGACTCATAAAAATAATATGGAGACTCAGCAAATAATTTAATATGTTAAGATATTACCATTTCACGTTGTCTTTCTAAACAAGTATAGCTAAAATCGCTAATAATGAACACATTCATAAGTCTAAAAGATTTTTCAAACTAGCACGAAACCTTCGTAACTAGTTTAGTGAATATTATTTTGATTTACGAGCCTTCCATCCTCTACTTCGAAAATTCTATCACACTTCTCAAGCATTCTTCTATCATGGGTAACCATGACGACGGTAGTTTTCATGGTTTGGGTAATCTCTTTTAATAAATTGACCACATCATAGGACTTCTCTGTATCTAGACTAGCAGTAGGTTCATCTGCGAGCACAATATCTGGCTTTAAAACAAGACTTAAGGCAATAGCTACACGTTGCCGCTCGCCACCTGATATCTCATCAGGATATTTATGACGAAGATGAGCAATATTCAGGGTTTCCAATAAACTCTGATACTCAATCTTCTCTTTAGATTTGTGTTTCTTTATTTTTAAAATAAACTGTTCTTCTACCGTTAAGTATGGTATTAAGTTAGATCCTTGAAGAACAAAGCCAAGTTTCTCAAAGCGCATCTTTGACCGCTCTTTTTCTGAGATACTATAAATATCTATTCCATCAAGTTCTATCTTACCACTACTGGGTTTTTGAAGAGCTCCCATGATAGTAAGTAAGGTAGACTTACCAGATCCACTGGGTCCTACAATAGCCGCAAACATACCCTTTTCAAGCTCAAGGCTAATGTTATCTACCGCAACAATCTCTGTTCTACCATCTTTATATTTTTTAGAAATATGTTCTATTTTAAGCATAATATACCTCCTATAATGCTTCCAAAGGATCAATCTTTAATACTGAGTAAGCTGAGAATAAGGCTCCAATCAGTGAACTAATAACTATGAATAATGAGACTACTAAAAATAGATTCCAATTAATAAGCACGGGAACAGTCGAAGGAAGAAGTGTAATCGTAACTTGATTTAGACCGAAGCTAATTAAGAGTCCCAGCAACACTAAGAGCAATATTTGGACCAAAATGGAGCTAATAATCGTTATATTTTGGTATCCCTGAATTTTTAAAACAGCGAAAATTGACTTCTTTTGCATAGTCAAGATAAACATAAAGATTCCCATGATTATGGCCGCAATAAATGATAACGATATAATCATTAATCCAAATGTAAGAATTTGTGGCTTATATCCTGGTAAAGCCCCAATCAACGAATCAGTGTCCAAAAATACTAACGTCTCATCTAGAGCTAATGTATCCAATCTATCTACCTCTTTTACCAGGATAAATGAAGCTCTTTTGGGCATGTTTGGAGTTGCCACACTATTCGCATCATTTTTTGTAGAAGCCGTATTATAGCTCATCATCAAATCTGATACCATATCAAGTTTTCCGTATACTACAGGTATAGTATTAAAATTAGAATCTTCAGTAAAACCACTAATAGTGAATTTTCGCTTTGTATCTGAAATAACAATTTCATCTCCTAGATTGACATCATACTTATCTTTAATATTAGCACTGATTACAACTTCAAAGTCGTCTTCAACGCCTCTTCCTTCGATAATCTGAGGTACCACCACTGAATTAGTATCTTCGTAGCCCATAAATACTAGGGTCGTACTCTCACTTTCAATAAGGTTCACATTCGTTGTAGTAATAGAGATAAACTCCGTATTATCACTTCTATATTTATCAATTTCATTAATATTCATCTGTGATGCATAAAGATTCTCATTTGATGACTCTGTAATAATGACGCCATCAGCTTCCCAATGATCAATAGCTGTTTTATTTAATTGCGCTAATCCATAGGCTAAACTTGACAAAAAGTATACTAAGTAAGCAATTAAAACTATTACAGATAGAATCATCCCAAAACGTAATTTTTCTTTTTTTAATTCTTTTATTGCAATAAACATAAATACCCTCCTTAAAAATAATAACTTTGACTTAAATAATCTTTCTCATACTTCTTCGACAGTCTTTTCATAAGATTATACATTGATTTTACATCTTTTTTCTCAAAAAAATTTAAATATGATTCTTTCTCTTTCGCATTAGCCTCTTTCTTAAAATAACCCCAAATATGTTGTAAAGCGTTTATTTGAGCTTTAATATTCTCCACCTCAAGGGTATCAATTTTTCGATAGAAATCCTGCACCTTTACAATATTGTTATTCTTAAACATTAAACGTATTTCATTATAAGCCTGTTGAGACTTTGACATAACACTATACTTATAACGAGCCCACTCTTGCTCTAAGACCCTTTGTGAAGGATTAAAGAACTGATTAACTTTCACAAATGAACGATTTTTGTCCTTTACCTCTAACATAAGATCAACTGAGATACTTTGATATAAACTTTCATAGTCAGAAATAAACTTATCAAGATTAATAGTTTGTGAATGCGCACCTCTTCTCTTAAAAGGATCTTGCTGGCTATAGTGAAACTTTGGTTTTTTGGTAGCCCATGTGTTCAACACCTGTTCAATCACCATATGTAATGGAATATCACACAAAGATGGATTAATTTCATGATGTAAGTTATCAAATACTACCGGAATATTTACTTCTCTTGATATCCATAAGCAATCTTCAATAGTAAATAATCGATCATCGTTCTCAATTACCAAATAATCTTTAATACTCTCATCCAAACTTAAATAATGCTTGACAAACCTTTTTAGTGAAGCATTCTTATCACCATACACTCCACCTACATGTAATACCATCGTTGCATCCTTTGATTTTGTAAGTAATCGTAATACTTTCTCATGATATTTCAAATCTAGTATAGAGTTAAACACTACCTCAGGATTGGGTGAGTTCAACACTGTATACTGACCAGGATGCATAGAAATACGAATGTCATTTGAATCTATTAAATCCCTTAATCTTGCGAATACTAACTTAAACTCAGTTTCCCAATCAAGAGTATTAATTGAACTAGAGCCAAATGGTATCAAAGATGAAGAAATACGAAACATCTTATTGCCATGCTTTATATTATACAGAAGGGTTTTCTCTAAAACCTCCAAATTATGCGCAATCAAAATCTTGAGCAAATCATCATTTATCCGATCTTTTCTGCAAGTTCTATAGTTGCAAGGCAAAACATCCAAATTCATCGATGCATATCCAATTCTTGGAACATATCCATTTTCTTTCATCTTCTACCCCTCTCATAACACTAAAATGTGTTTTTTCTACTTTGCACTGACTCATGAATAAGGTTCACTTATCAGATGATAAATATAACTTATCACATGATAAGTCTAAATAATAGCAATATGCAACTTTTTAGTTTAGAATAGTGATAGGAAGGTGAAGATACTATGAACTTAAGAGACCAAATAATTGAAACAGCCAAAGAACTGTTCATGAAACAAGGATATGTTGCGACCTCAACGCGTCAAATTGCTACAATACTCAATATATCGCAACCTGCTATCTATCACCATTTCAAAAATAAAGAAGAGATTTTTATCATTGTAATATCTGAGTTCGCCCTTGAGATTGGTACCTACCTTCGATCGATTGAAGAAAGTAATACAAGAGACCATCTTATAAAAATGGCCCTTTATCTAAGGGATAGCCATGAAATGAACTTCTCCTTAATGATGAGTGATCTTCAAAATGCAATATCCGATGAGACAAATCAAAGAATATTTGGCATTTGGTTTGAAAACTATTTCAAACCCTTTATTGACTATTTCATAGCTATAAAAGAATATATTCTTCCACATTTTGATGCAGCTACTGTATCCCAACACTTTCTAAGAATCCTGTCATCATACATTTCAGAGTCCTATTCAAACGACACACTTAGTAGAGTGAAAATAGAAGACATGGTAGATATTTTCCTAAGAGGAATTACCGGACAAAACTTCGAAAAATTATTGTAAAATAGAATCTATTTATGAAAACAAAAACTAGTCTTACTTGCATACAACAAATAAGACTAGTTTTATTTTTGTCCTGAAATAACTCTATCATCTAAAATACGCGAACATTGACTGTAACAAACTATAAATAACCAATACTAGTATAACTGTGACAATTATATTATCAGCTCCTCGCATTTCTTTGTGTTCATATAGTTCTTACATTTCTAAATATTATTATCTTATTTTACGCCATCTTTAAAGTTAATCAAACTCAATATCAAGGATGAAAAGTTTTAAAAATACCAATGATCGCTTTTCCAATGTTCGCTAATAAATGCCTATATTTTCTTTTTATTGCACAAAGAATCTACCAAACATTTGAATGAGTTAGCTTCTATTAAAACTTATTGGTTATATAGTAGATTTAATGATGTCATGATATCAAAGAGTGTATAACTGGTATACTGTGTTCAAAAAAT
>CAZEQW010000084.1:0-4411 GCA_964514505.1 uncultured Erysipelothrix sp.
TATAAGCGTTTCTTTAAAGTTGTTATTCCTTTAATAAAACCTACGATTTTTGCATCAGCTTTATTAGTCTTTATGCAAGCATTTGCGGATTTTGGTACACCGATGTTAATTGGAGAGGGATATCGAACGTTTCCTCGTTTAATTTATGATCAGTTTATATCAGAAGTTTCTACAGATGCAGGTTTTGCTTCGGCAATAGCGATAGTAGCTATCGTAATAACAAGTATCGTGTTTTTATTCCAACGATGGTTAAGCAATAGAAATCAGTTTTCAATGAGTGCCTTACATAGTATTCAACCTAAGAAAATGAAAAAAGGATTGAGTATTGCAGTTCATGCATTCTTATATGGTACGGTAGCCATTGCTTATATGCCACAGTTCTATGTGTTCTATACTTCGTTTATGAATACATCAGGGTTAATATTTGTGCCAGGATATTCACTAAACAGCTACAGAGAAGCATTTAAGCGTTTAGGTAATAGTATCCAGAATACATTTATTATTCCAGGTGCGGCTTTAGTCATTATTATTCTATTAGCCATTCTAATAGCTTATGTTGCGGTCCGACGTCGTAATGTATTAAGTGCTTCCTTAGATACAATGTCTATGATCCCATATATTATCCCAGGGTCAGTTATTGGTATAGCATTAATAAGTACATTTGCACCAAAACCATTTATTCTAACAGGTACATTTACGATTATGATTGTAGCTCTCGTCATACGACGGCTACCATATACAATTAGGTCTAGTGTGGCTATTCTCTCACAGATATCGATATCAGTTGAAGAAGCTGCTATATCACTTGGATCAAGTAAAGCAAAAACATTCTTTAAGATTACGGTTCCAATGATGTCATCGGGTATATTATCAGGGGCGATATTGAGTTGGATCACAATGATTACTGAATTATCAACAGCTATAATTCTTTATTCAGGTCGAACACAAACTCTTACTGTAGCAATCTATACACAGGTACTAAGGGGAAATTATGGTATTGCTGCTGCATTATCCACAATCCTATCGGTACTAACGATAATATCATTACTAGTTTTTATGAAGTTTTCAAAAGATGGAGATGTAACAATTTAAACCCGGGAAACCGGGTTTTGTTGTTTTAGTGTATAATAGAAGTATGAAACATACGAAAACAAGTTTCGAAGAGAAAATTAAAAATACGTTTACAAGATACGCAAGAATATTAATGATAATATTATTTGTGATTTTAGTTATGTTTATAACCTTTGAGAGAGTTGTAAAACCACAGTTTAATGCATATCAAACCAATAAAAAGATTTCGAATAGTTTAAGAAATCTAGATAATAAGATTGAAGTTGTTATGGATAGTATGAAAGATATTTATGAAACTCATACTTTCTATGAATCATTTTACTCAAATCTAATATCAAAAGGTATTAAGGGTGATATAAGTGTTTATGACGAAAGCGGAAAAATTCTATATATCACAAATCCAACAGATGAAGGCTCTTCTTTAAGGAAAGTGTTTAATCAGTACTTTTTAGATAATATCGAAAACTCTGAAACTAAAAAGGTAACTAGTAGCATTTATAGAGGAGATGGCAGTTCATCATTTAACGATGTTGTTTTTGGTAAGAAAGTAACTAGAAGTGATAATAGCTCTGTGTATGTGGTTGTATATGTGGAAAGTGAGCTCCTATATGATTACATAGATGATATTCAACCAAATCTAGTAGTTGTTACAGATCGACAAAACTATATACTAGCAAGTACCTCATCTACTGTGGTGGATAAGTATAATCGATTTAACACTTCTGATGAATATTCGACTATAATTTCAAATCGAGAATATAAAATTAATGAATCTTCTGATAACTTAGCAGGCTTAAAGGTATTTGTATTAACTCATGTAGTAGCATTTCCTAATTTCTTAGTATATGTAAGTATATTGTTTTTGGTTATATTATTGATTCATCAATATGCTAGTTATAAGGTTGCGACAAGAGTAGGAAGAGAAGCATCTCAGTCTATTAATAAATTACGAGAGTTAATTGATAAGATTGCGTCTGGTGAGTTAGGAGCCACTGTTAAACTTGATACACACGATGAGTTTGATAGTCTAGCTCAAGATTTCAACAGTATGTCTTTAGCGCTTGAAGATTCAATAGAGAGTAACAAACTACTTATGGAACAGCAAAAAACCGCTGAGATTAAGCAATTAGAAGCGCAGTTTAATCCACATTTCCTGTATAATTCTTTGGAAACGATACGTTATCTAATCGCATCAGATCCAAGACTAGCAGAGAGATTAATTCTCCGTAACACTCAATTACTAAGGTATAGCATTGACAGTGTTGATGAGGTTGTACCTTTTAAGAAAGACTTTGAGTATATTCGAGTATTCTTAGATATTCACAAGATTAGATTAAAAGATGCTCTAATCGTCAGTATTGATATTGAAGATGCAGTGTTTGAAGAGGCTTTGCCTAAGTTAATACTATTACCACTTATTGAGAATAGTATTAAATATGGGTATCGTGATCAAGACACCTTGAGCATTGGTATTGTGGGAAGATTAATTGACGATAAGATTGTACTTACGGTAAAAGACGATGGATTAGGTATGGATGAACAAACGCTATCTCGTTTTGAAAACCAACATGCAGCGCGTATGAGTAGTTCATCACACTATGGACTCTATAGTATTCACCATCGAATAAACTTAATATATAAAAATGAAGGATTTATGAAGATTCGATCAAAAGATAGAGGTACAGAGATAAGCATAACCTTACCAAGGAGGACACCTCATGTATAAAGTAGTTATTGTTGAAGATGAAGAAATAATTAGGCAGGGACTGATTAACTCTATACCTTGGAGTGATTATGAATGTGAGGTTGTAGGTGAAGCCAAAAATGGAAAAGAAGGTTTGGAACTGATTGCGAAGGTTAAACCAGATATTATTGTTCTCGACATAAATATGCCTGTAATGGGTGGACTAGAAATGATTGAGAACTTACCACACCAGATATATTCTTTTATTGTAGTTAGTGGTTATTCTGAATTTGAGTATGCTAAAAAGGCAATTCGACTTAATGTGAGTGATTATTTACTTAAACCCCTAGATCATGATCAATTTAAGAGTGCATTATCACAGGCCATTGAGGACTTGGAAATGCGTCGTTTCTTTTTAAGTAAAGAGGATGAAGTGATGCATGACTTTAAGGTACTAGATGATAAGGAGTTTGTTGATTCAGTTAGTTTAATGATAGTTTTAACCTATATACGCGAACACTACGGTGAAAAAGTTAGTATGGACGATCTAATCAGAGTATCAAATAAGTCAGCAACATCCATCAACTCTCGTTTTCAGAAGTATTTTAATATGACATTCAATGAATACCTAACACGATTTAGAATTCAGAAAGCAATATTTAAGATTCAAGAACTTAAGTATCATATGTATGAGGTATCTGAACATGTAGGTTTTAATGACTATAAGTACTTTACTCAAGTGTTCAAGAAAATGGTCGGTGTCTCTCCTAAAATTGTTGAGACATACTTTTTAAGAAAAGGGGTTGAATCAAAACCAGATAATATTGACCCTGATTAGTCAATAGGATATAGTATACATTAATAAGTAAGGAGAAACTTATGGACCTCTATAAAATAGCACTAGCTTTTCTTGCTGTAATACTTGGTTTTGGTTTCACAGCAAACAGTGGAAACTTCTATAATGTTGTAGGTTATCAGTTATTCCTAGTGGCTTTGTTTTACATAGTAATTAAGAGAAGAAAGCGATTCGAGGAGTTAGTGAAAGTTGAGTACGTTGAAAGAGAAGCTCAATTAACATTGGTTTTTGGTGTATTAGCGTATGTTATATTATTCCTAGTAAGAACAAAGATTCATAGTAATTTCTTTTACTATTTGAGTGGTATGAACATATTTACTTTTGCTAGCTATTTAGTTGATAGAGATTATATTAAGAAAATGAAAAGCGAGTCAAAGTGACTCGCTTTTGTGTCTAATAGTGTTTATGTAAGTTTTTGGTTTCACTGTACATATACATGGCTACTGATAGAGGTAGCATATAAGATAATATTGAAGAACCTCCGTAGGAGAAGAATGGTAATGTTATTCCGGTTATTGGAAGTACACCCAATACCATACCTATGTTTTGTGTATGCTGAAATACTAACATAGCAACAGCTCCAGTTAGAAGGGCTCTCTCTTTACTAAGATTACTTCTAAGTGCTATTAATGCTAAGTGAATATCCATTGAGAAACATATTAGTACTGTAGCACTTGCTCCTACGAATCCGAAGTTTTGTGCTATTACAGCGAATATAAAGTCAGTGTTAGCTTCAGGAATTGTTAGTATAACGCTCATCCATTCATGGCCAAACCATCCGGCTGTTCCTAGTGATGCAA
>CAZEQW010000085.1:0-4387 GCA_964514505.1 uncultured Erysipelothrix sp.
ATACTCAGTATGGTGTAGAGGCTATTATTCGTATTGGATCTGCGGGTTCATATAGTGAGAAGGCTAACATCTATGATGTTGTATTAGCGGATAGTGCTTATAGTGATTCTAGTTTTGCGAAAGTTGGTTTTGGATATGAGGAGAATGTACTGAAACCAAGTAAGGAGTTAAATGAGTTATTATTGGAGAAAGCAGCGGGGCTCAATGTTCCGGTTGTGAGTGGTAGAATCCATAGTAGTGATGTGTTCTATCGTGATTCTGGGATGACATGGGAAATGATTCGTGATGAGTATGATGTTCTTTGTGTTGAGATGGAGTCGTTTGCATTGTTTGCGAATGCGAAGCATTTGGATAAGAAGGCAGCTTGTATTCTTACAATCTCTGATTCATTTGTGACTCAGGAAGAAACATCTGCAGATGAGCGTCAGAATTCATTTACACATATGATGGAAGTGGCTTTAGAAGCTGCGATTAGTTTATAAAAAAAGCGTCTAATTGGACGCTTTTTCTTACCCTTCTAATATAGGGTGTAATTTTTTAAATAGAACTATAGATAGTATAGCCACGAGTGTTTGCTTAACTACATTAAATGGTACAACCATAAATATCATGAGTGTAAAGTAGTCATGTACTAGGAAGTTTATCTTCGTAGTCATGTCAATAATTACACTGATTGGGAAGTTAAGTAGTTTTGCGTATAGTGGATAGATCACATAGGCATTGGAGAATAGGGCTGCGGTACTCATTGTTATGATAGTCGCAATTACGCCGATCTTCATGCCTTTTTTGTTGTTTATCTTTTTATAGATTAATCCAACAGTTAGGGCTATTATCATACTTAGGAATAAATTTGATGCCTCGCCAATATATTGGGTTGATGTTGGTTTAATCAGTAGTTTTATGAATATCTTTACTGCTGAAGTTGCGATGCCAGCAATGGGACCCATTGTCATAGATGCTAGCATAATGGGGGTGTCTGAGAAGTCGACGCCCATAAAGGCTGGAGCAAAGGGTAGGGGAAACTCAAAGATCATGAGTATGCCACCTAGGGCTCCTAGTATTGCGATTGTTGCGAGTCTTCGCGTGGGGGACATTGTCCCGTTTCTTCTTGTCATTTATTTATGACCTCCTTTTAATGTGTGCCTTTTAAGTAAATAAAAAGACCTACACCTCAGGTCTAAAAATAAACATATAAAAATGTTTACCTTCTTCCATCCAGACTTTACTGTCGCCACTGGAGTTTAACCAGTTCAGTCAATCTATAAATAGATCGAGTCGCGGGGTATACCGCCGGTCGGGAATTTCACCCTGCCCTGAAGATACCTTTATATTATAAGTTTGTGAAGTAGTTGTCAAGAGAAGTGATGTTAGTTATTTGCATATAAGAGATTTTGTGGTATTATAGATATAGATACCCCCCCTAGGGTGGGGGTGGGAGGTAGGTTATGAATGCAAATAAAGTAGAAGCAAATAAGTATCTTAAGCTGGCTAAGTCTCAGTTAGAGGCTTCTATTCGTATGAGTGAGGATGATCGTTACTGTGTGGATATATCGCATCAGATTTTGGCGACGATTTCTTTGTTGAAGAAAGCAAATGAGTCGATGTTGAAGCAACATTTGACGCATTGTGTTTCGGATGCGTTTAAGGAAGGTAATGAAGAAGTAAAGATTAATGAGGTAGTGGCATTAATGTCAAAATTGATTGGCTAGGAGGGGAATTATGAATAAGCAAGAGTATTTAGTAGATGGTATGACGTGTGCAAGTTGTGTAGCGCATGTTCAAAAGGCCATTAGTAATATAGAGGGTGTAAAGGATGTTAGTGTCAATTTGATGACCAATAAAGCATCGGTTACGTTTGATAATGAAATTGATAATAGTAGTGTGATTGAAGCGGTTAAAAATAGCGGTTATGAAGCGCATGTTCCAAGTGAAATGAAGTCGCTTGATTTGTCTGTTGAAGGTATGACGTGTGCAAGTTGTGTTGCTTCAATTGAGAAAGGTGTTATGGCTTTAGATGGTGTGGGTAGTATTAGCGTTAATCTATTAGGTGAGAAAGCACATCTTGAGTATGATCCAGCTCTTGTGAAATCTGATGAAATAATTAAGAGTATTGAGAATGTTGGATATAAGGCAGTTCGTTATGAAGGTAGTGTTGTTGATGAAGTTGATGAGTCATTGCGTAAGCGTGAATTATGGCGTGTTGTATTGGGTCTTGTTTTTGCGGGCATTATTTTAGTAGTAACAATGGGTCCGATGGTTATTAAGTCTTTTCCATTGCCTGCTGTGATTGATCCTGATATTAATGCGATGAACTATGCTGTGTTTCAAATAATAGTTACAGCTCCTGTTGTATATTTATATAGAACTATTTTCGTTAGGGGATTTAGAACTTTATTTCGTAGAGTTCCAAATATGGACTCTTTGGTTGCGGTAGGTACTTCGGCAGCTATTCTATATAGTTTCTATGGGGTGTATCGTATTTATTTGGGTGATGTTAGTTTTGCGCATCATTTATATTTTGAATCTGCGAGTGTTATCTTGGCTTTAATTGGTCTTGGTAAACATATGGAGGAAGTAAGTAAGCAAAAGACTACCAGTGCTATTAAGGCTTTACTTCATCTTAAACCTAAAGTTGCTATCTTACTGAAAGATGGTGAAGAGGTTGAGGTTGATGTTGATGAGATTGTAGTTGGTGATATGTTAGTTGTTAGACCGGGTGAATCTATTCCGATGGATGGGAGGATTGTATCAGGAAGTAGTGCAGTTGATGAGTCAATGTTAACTGGTGAGAGTTTGCCTGTTGATAAGGGTATTGATGATAGTGTAGTAATGGGGACTTTGAATATCAATGGTAGGTTATTGATTGAAGCTACGGTGGACAATCGTAATACTAAGTTGGCTCAGATTGTTAAGTTGATTGAGGATGCTCAAAATGATAAGGCTCCTATCGCTAAAATTGCTGATGAGGTTGCGGCTGTATTTGTGCCTGTGGTGATGGTTATTTCAGTTGTAGCTGGTTTGCTTTGGTTCTTTGTCACAGGTGATGTTGAATTTAGCTTGACTATTTTTGTGACTATCTTAGTAATTGCTTGTCCATGTGCTCTTGGATTGGCTACGCCTACTGCTATTATGGTTGGTACAGGTGTTGGAGCAAGTCGTGGTATCTTCATGAAGTCTGCTGAAGCACTTGAGCAGTTGGCTCATGTTGATAGTGTTGTTTTTGATAAGACAGGTACTTTAACTCATGGTAAACCTAAGGTTACGGATGTTATATCTTATGATATGAATGATGATGTGCTTTTGGGTATGGTTGCTTCTATTGAAAATAGTAGTGAGCATCCTTTGGCTAAGGCTATTGTTGAAGGTGCTTTGGATAGGGGTATTGAGTTATCTGAAACTGAAGATTTTAAAGCAATCTTAGGTCGTGGTGTTCAGGGTCTGTATGATGGTAAGATGTTGTATGTTGGAAATGAAGCATTTATGAGTGATGTGAGTATTAATATTGATGTTAATGTATCTGATGATATTACGCGTTTGGCTAAGCAAGGTAAAACGGCCATGTTGGCTTCTTACAATAATAAGTTGGTGGGTATTGTAGCTGTTGCAGATACGCTAAAGGAAGAAGCATTTGAAGTAGTTGAAGGTCTTCATAAGTTGGGTATTGAAGTGGTTATGTTGACAGGGGACCATAGAGATACGGCTCAAGCTATTGCGGATAGTTTAAATATTGATACTGTTATATCTGAAGTACTACCTGATGAGAAGGCTGATTTTGTTAAGTCGATTCAGAAACAGGGTAAGAAGGTTGTAATGGTTGGTGATGGTATTAATGATGCTGTTGCTTTGGTTCAATCGGATGTTGGAGTTGCGATTGGAAGTGGAACGGATGTTGCGGTTGATAGTGCTAAGGTTGTGTTGATGAAGGAGGATTTGAATGTTCTTATTGATGCGATTAGTTTAAGTAAGGCTACTATAAGAAATATTAAGCAGAATTTGTTTTGGGCATTTGCTTATAATGTAGTTGGTATTCCCTTTGCGGCAGGATTGTTTTATGCTTTATTTAAGGGTCCGTTATTGAATCCGATGATCGCAGGGGCTGCAATGGCCTTTAGTAGTGTATCAGTAGTATTAAATGCGTTGCGTTTAAGAAGGTTTAAGTTTAGAATATAGGCAGGAGGATTGATTATGTCTAAGACTCATATTATTTTTGTGGAAGGTATGTCATGTGAAAAGTGTGTTCAGCGTATTGATGCTGAGCTTGCTAATACGCGCATTGATTATACAATTAGTTTAGGTAGTGGTAGTGTGACTGTTGTTGGTAATAATGACGCAATTAGAGCGGCTGAAATGGCTATTAATAATGCAGGGTACAGAATTAAGTAGTACC
>CAZEQW010000086.1:0-4162 GCA_964514505.1 uncultured Erysipelothrix sp.
GCTACCGAAATGGAGGTGAACATAGATGAAGAAACGCATCCTAATCGCTTTTATCACTCTATGCCTGGTTGGTTGCCAAAATATTGATTCAAATCAGCAAGGTAATAACGATAAAATTATTCAAGAAGAAGAAAGCGGCGAAGAAACTAAGAACCGATTGGAATTCATCGAAGAAACATTCAACACTTACAACTTCAACGCACCCGATAAAAGCCAATGGCAAATAAAAGAGAGTGACCAAATAAAGTTGTAGTAATAATTAAAGAACTAATACCTCAACAAAAACCTCTCATCACAAAGCTAATCTTAATTGATAATGGATCCTATAATATAGAATTTCTACAAATAGAAAACAAAATATTAATTAAGTAGATCAAATATATCAATAACATTTAAAGAACTGGAAATGCTCACCAACAAGTTTGATAGGCATACTCCAGTTTTTTTAATATTTCAATAGCACTAACACACAACTACTTTTGTAATATAGAAAAAGACCCCAAGCACATGCTTAGGATCTTAATAAGATACTATTTTTCATTAATTTTCATTACCCGAGCTTTTTGCGAGCGTTCTAACTCATCAATCTTCATTGCTATAAATGCCAATGTGTCTTGTATATCTGGAATAGTACGGTGCTCAAGAGCATTAACACGCCTACGCGTATCCTTAATCTCACTTGCAAGCATCATACATTTTTTTTCAATCTCAGCTAAAGCCACCAGTCTTGGCAAAAGCGTTACATACTCATCTTGAATTAAGTCAATATCACGGTGAACCGCAAGTAAACTTTGGTTCTCATTTCTACTATACTCAAACTCAACATTATACTTAGGAACACGTAAGCCTAAAACATGCTCACGATCAACCTCCAATTGAATCCTGCGGTTAGCACTCATTAGACTCCTTTGAATCAATGAATCCTCACCCATCAAACTTGCACTTTGGTATGAACCATGCACCCTGACAAATTGATCTTCAACTTGCTTCCTCAATATACGAGCCTCTTCAAAATACTCCATAAAGACACGGATCATAGAATCTTGCTTTTCTTTTAGAAGACGATGACCCCTTTGAGCTATTGACAGTCTATGTCGTAAGTTACGCATCTCTTGGCGCGTTGGATTGACCTTAAGTCTAGCCATACTTACTCACCATCCTGATAATATGTCTCTAAAAACTCATCCCGAACACGTTTAAGTTCTTGCTTAGGCAACATTGATAGAAGTTCCCACCCTATATTAAGGGACTCAATTACATCTCTATTCTCATTAAACCCCTGGTTTAAGAACTTCTTCTCAAACTCACGAGCAAAATTAGCGTACTTATGGTCTAGCTCAGATAAAGCACTATCCCCTAAAATACTAGCTAGTTCAATCGTCTCTTTACCATGAGCATATGATGCAAACAACTGGTTCATAACATCCGCATGATCGCGTCGTGTCTTACCTTCACCAATACCCTTATCCTTCAAACGAGAAAGACTAGGTAATACATCGATTGGCGGTTGAATTAACCCCTGATCTAACTCGCGTGACAAGATGATTTGACCCTCTGTAATATATCCCGTTAAGTCTGGAATAGGGTGTGTTTTATCATCTTCAGGCATTGATAATATAGGAATCATGGTAATAGAACCCTTCTTACCCTTTAATCGACCCGCACGTTCATATAAACTTGCTAAATCAGTATACATATACCCTGGGTAACCACGACGACCTGGTATCTCTTTACGAGATGCCGAAATTTCACGCAAAGACTCAGAATAATAACTCATATCACTCATTAGTAAGATAACATGCATATCCCTCTCAAACGCTAAATACTCAGCCGCAGTAAGCGCCATTCTAGGAGTAGAAATTCTCTCAATAGCAGGGTCGTTAGCTAAGTTCACAAACATAACACTACGCTCCATTGCTCCTGTTTCCCTAAAGGAATCCTCAAAGAAACGAGACTCTTCATACGAAATACCCATTGCACAAAAAACTACCGCAAAATCAATATCACTATTAGGCACTTCTGCCTGTCTAGCAATTTGAGTAGCTAGCGCATTATGAGGTAGTCCAGCACCCGAGAAGATAGGTAACTTCTGCCCTACAACTAAGGTATTCAAAACATCAATGGCAGAGATTCCAGTTTGAATAAACTCATTAGGATACTCACGCATTACCGGATTCATAACTTGACCATTAATATCGTGCTCTTCATACACTAATAACTCCGGTCCATTATCTCTAACACGACCCTTACCATCAAATATACGACCTAACATCTCTTCTGACACCTTAAGACTTAAAGGTTTTCCTCTAAATCTAATTCGCGCTTTGTCTGGCTCAATCCCAATATTAGATTCATACAACTGAATTACAGCCGTACTACCCTCTACTTCTAAAACCTTTCCAATACGACGATCATTTTCCGAAACATAAATCTCAACTTCTTCGTCAAACTTCACATCACGTACATCTTCCACTATTAAAAGAGGACCAACAACTTCTTTAATGTTTTTAAACTCACGCATATTATCGGTCTCCTAACTTCAATACTTCAAACTCAGCGATCACTCTGTCGAGAATACCACTAATTTTATCCAACTCATCTTCATGAACATACTTCATACGAGAAATCTCATAGAGAACCTCCATATTAGTTATATCTGCCAAGAAGATATTTTCATTAACTAAATATGTCTGCGCATTCTCATAGAATACCATTATCGTCTCCAACATCAAAGCTTGCTTCTCTAAGGAAGTAAATGTATCTTCCTCTTGGAACGCATTTTGCTGAAGAAAATCTTCACGCAACATCCTCGAAACCTCAAGTTTAAGAATCTCATTATCACTTAGAGCATCACGACCAATCAACTGAACAATCTCTTGCAATCTTTTTTCTTCTTGCAATAGTAACATCGCCTCTTGTCGATACTTAGGATAATTACTATTTACACTACCCTTAAGATAACCATCCGAAACCTCTTGATAAAGCGAATAACTATCCAACCAGTTTATTGCCGGAAAGTGACGCGCATAAGCAAGACTTGAATCAAGTGCCCAGAACACCTTAACAATCCTAAGAGTTGCCTGTGTTACGGGTTCACTCAAATCTCCTCCAGCTGGAGAAACTGCACCAATCATCGTTACAGATCCTTCATCATTAGAACCAAGTACATCTACAATTCCAGCACGCTCATATACCTCTGCTAGACGAGAACCAAGATAAGCCGGATATCCCTCATCTCCAGGCATCTCCTCTAATCGACCCGACATTTCACGAAGCGCTTCTGCCCATCGTGAAGTAGAGTCAGCCATCATCGCAACATTATAACCCATATCTCTAAAGTACTCCGCAATAGTCATACCTGTATAGATTGAAGCTTCACGAGCCGTTACTGGCATATTTGAAGTATTTGCAATTAGAACTGTTTTGTTCATTAATGGTTGATTAGTACGAGGGTCGATAATCTCAGGGAACTCATTTAAAACGTCAGTCATCTCATTACCACGTTCACCACAACCAATATATACAACTACATCACTATCTGACCATTTCGCTAACTGATGCTGAACAACCGTCTTACCCGAACCAAAAGGACCAGGAACACAAGCTGTACCCCCTTTTGCTACCGGAAAGAATGTATCCACAATTCTTTGCCCAGTAATCAACGGATCAGTTGGTAGCTTCTTAGTAGTATAAGGACGCCCTTTTCGAATAGGCCAATATTGAACCATTGTAATGTCTTCAAGACCCTTCTTAGTTTCAACCTTTGCTACTGCATCATCCAATGTAAACATTCCATCTTCAATACTATCAAGTACACCTTCAACATTATGAGGCACTAAGATAAAATGCTTAAAGTTACCATCCATTACATAACCCAATTTATCACCAGCACTGACTTTATCACCTTTTTTCATTAAAGCAACAAAATCCCACTTCTTATCATGATCCAAAGCATCCACTTGATGCCCTCTTACTAAATAGAATCCCGCAGACTGAGCATAACTTTCTAAGTTACGACCAATACCATCTAACATCCTACTTAAAATACCTGGGCCCAAAGCCACACTCAAAGGCATATAATTAGAAACAACCGACTCACCAATACCAATACCAGAAGTTTCTTCGTACACCTGTATTGATGATTTGCTTCCACGTATTTCAA
>CAZEQW010000087.1:0-4044 GCA_964514505.1 uncultured Erysipelothrix sp.
GTAAGTGGTTAAAGTGTTTTTTTACTTTACAAAGAGGTTGACTCGTGCTATTATCATAGAGATCAATATACCAAAGACAGTAACGGGGCAACCTTAATTATGTTACCGAGGTTTATAAGTTTATATATAAAACTTTTACTCGTGTCTTTGGACGCGAGTATTTTAATTTGTGTGGTTATTGATTAACACATAGGAGGTGAAGAAGTTGAGTACAACAGTTATCGAAAACAAAAAAGCAGTTGTTTCCGAAATACAAGGAAAAATTAGTGCAGCTTCTTCAGCAGTTGTTGTTGAGTACCGTGGCTTAAGTGTTTCGGAAATCACAGACCTACGTCGTCAATTACGTGCGGAAGGCATTGACTTTAAAGTTTACAAAAACACAATGCTACGTCGTGCAGTTGAGGCAGAAGGACACAATGACTTGTTGGAGGCATTAGTTGGACCTAACGCTATCGCATTTAGTGATGATGCAGTAGCACCTAGCCGTGTTTTAGCGGGATTTGCTAAGAAACACAAGAAGTTAATTCTAAAGGCTGGTCTTGTTGATGGTAAAGTAGTTGATGCAGATGAACTTAAAGAGTTATCAAGTCTACCAAACCACGACGGTATGATCTCAATGCTTCTTGGTATGTTCCAATCACCAATCCGTAGCTTTGCGTATGCAGTGGACCAAGTGGCCCAAAAGCGTGCTGAAGCAGGAGACGTAGTTGAAACACCTGAAGTAGTTGAAGAAGCAACGACTGAAGAAGTTGTTGAAGAAGTAGCAACTGAAGAAGTTGCTGAAGAAGTCGCAGCAGAAGCTGACGCAGAATAACATTAGGAGGAAAATAAAAATGGCTAAATTAACAGCAGCAGAGTTGATCGCATCCTTAAAGGAAATGACAATTCTAGAATTAAATGAATTAGTAAAAGCAATTGAAGAAGAGTTTGGAGTAAGTGCAGCAGCACCAGTAGCGGTAGCAGCAGCAGGAGCAGAAGCTGAAGAAGCAGAGGGACCATCAGAAGTATCAGTAATTCTTAAAGAAGTTACCGGTTCTAAAGTAGGCGTTATCAAGGCATTACGTGAAATCACTGGTCTTGGTATGATGGATGCTAAGAAATTAGTAGACGATGCACCAAGCACAATCAAAGAAAACATTAACCCAACAGAAGCAGACGAAATCAAGGCACAATTGATGGAAGCTGGAGCTGTTGTTGAAGTTAAGTAATCTAACTATAGATTTGCGAGTAGGGGGTATTGATTTATGAGTCACTACTTCACTAATGATGCTCAACTTAAAGAAAACCGGAGAGAAATGTCTTTCCGGTTTTTGGGCATGAACTATACAGTGATTAGTGATGATGGCGTATTCTCTAAAGACAACTTAGACCAAGGAACTGAAAGTTTATTGGAGGTAGTTGTTAAGGAAGACATTTCTGGAACACTCTGTGACCTGGGAGCGGGTTTGGGTGTAGTAGGAATTGTCTTAAGCTCGTATTTTAATATAGAAGTAACGGGGATCGAAGTTAATGAACGGGCTCAAGCTTTAGCTAATGATAATTATAAAAAGTATAAAGTGAATGGTTCTGTTTTATTACAAGATCATGTCAGTGGGAAATATGATTGGGTTATTAGTAATCCGCCTATCCGCGTTGGCAAATCAGTTCTTTATCGTCTGATAGAGGAGGCCTATGTTTCTCTAAATGAAGGTGGGTCATTTATGTTTGTGATCCGAAAGCAACACGGCGCTAAAAGTGCTCAAGCACATTGTGCCAAATTATTTGGTAAATGTGAGTTGTTGAAGAAAACAAAGGGATATTATATTTATAAAGCTACAAAATTGACTATCTAGTAATTTTGTGCTAATATAGTAAATTGCATAAGAGTGCTGTTTTTGTGCATTTTTTGCATTTATTATAGCATTAAGAAAGGATGGCGTAAATGGGAAATAACCAAGTTTATAACGTAAGAAATTTTGGTAAGAAAGCACAACGACGCGACTATTCTCAGGTAAGCGGAAGTCTTGAACTACCTAACCTAGTAGAGGTTCAAACCGATGCTTATAAGTGGTTTATTGATGAGGGCTTGCAGGAGGTATTTAACGAAGTATATCCAATTGTGAGTCATAATGAGAATGTGCGCCTTCGATTCGCAGGGTATCGTCTGGCTTTTGACGAGATGAAGTATACAACGGTCGATGAATGCCGCGAACACGAAGCAACCTACGCTGCACCTTTGAGAGCAAAAATGGTTCTAGAAATCATTGACAAGCAAACAGGTGAAGTAATTGAAAAAGAAGAAGAAGTATTTTTAGGCGATCTGCCACTAATGACTGATTGGGGAACCTTCATCATTAACGGAGCAGAGCGTGTAATTGTATCGCAAATTGTACGATCCCCTGGAGCGTACTTTAAGTCTGTTACAGATGCGCGTACAAATAAAGAAACGTTTACATCAGAAATGATTCCAAGTCGTGGTACATGGTTGGAATATATGAGTGATGAAAGACGTACCGGAGTTGGCCGTCAAATTAATATGAAAGTAGACCGTAAACGTACGATTATCTCTACTATCTTATTTAAGGCTTTTGGATTTAGTCTTGACTTAAATGAAGGTGAAGATGGAACCAATGCTGAAGGATTCAAGCGATTCTTAGAAGCCCTTGATTTACCAGTATTTGATACACCTGATTTAGTCGTAGATGAATCACGTGATTTCCTTGAACTATATACTTTATTATATAGAGCTTACTTTGGTAACTATGAGGAATTAACACACTCATTATATATGGATAAGACTAACACGTCTGAAGAATCATTACGTGCTATGTTTGAGAACCAACGTGTAGATGAGATTCCAACTACTGATGGTGCTATTAACTTAATGCAAGTTAAGTTCTTAGATCCTCGTCGCTATGATTTAAATAAAGCAGGTCGTTTTAAGTTACATAAGAAGCTTGAAGCGTTTAATAGAGTGTCTGGTAACTATTTAGTTGAAGACTTAAAGGATGTAAATGGTAAAGTTGTTTTCAAGAAAGGTACTCTAATTGAAGACAGAGAAGATGTATATACTGTACGTGACACATTACGTGCGGGTATGAATATGCAGGTTTTCCCATTACGCAATATCTTCTCATATCCAGAAAGCTTGGAAATGAAAGTAGAACATCCAGAAGTATTTATAGGTCGTATATTATCGGATGATTACGAAGAATATGACTCTGGTATGGTTATTACTGAAGTTGAAGCACAAAAATTAAAAGGACATACGATTCCTATTTATACAGGAATTATGGCTACACCTGTAACGCTAACAAAAGAGAACGCAAATACAGTTCTTAACTATGGTGGTCGTTTGTTTACATATGGTCGTTTAGTTAAGGAAAATGGTGAAGACTTATTGTCTGCACGTGAGGCATTGGTGATTGATCGCTATGTTGAGAATACTAATGGACCTCGCATTACTAAAACTAATGAGAAATTAATTAATGATACTTTGAATAATGAACCGTTAACAATTTGGTTAATTGGTGCAGCAATGCAAACGTTATTTGTTCGCCCTACAGCAGATGGCGAAGCAGTGAAGGTAGTAGGTAATGATCCATTCCTACAGAAGACTACAATTGTTGCATCAGATATCTATGCACAGTATTCTTATTTCTTAAACCAATTTGATCGTGTTGGTAATGATGATGATATTGACCAATTAGGTAACCGTCGTATTCGTACGATTGGTGAGTTAATTCAAAACCAATTTAGAATTGGATTAAGCCGTATGGAACGTGTAGTTAAAGAACGTATGTCTATTTCTGAGACTGCTTCATTAACTCCAAAGAGTTTAACAAATGCGCGTCCATTAACAGCTATGGTTAAGGAGTTCTTCTCCTCATCTCAGTTATCTCAGTTCATGGATCAAACAAACCCATTAGCAGAGTTAACTAACAAACGTCGTATATCAGCCCTAGGGCCAGGTGGTCTGACTCGAGACCGTGCTTCGTTTGAAGTACGTGACGTTCATGCATCACACTATGGACGTATTTGTCCAATTGAAACGCCAGAGGGACC
>CAZEQW010000088.1:0-4014 GCA_964514505.1 uncultured Erysipelothrix sp.
TCTAGAAGCAACATAATAGATACTCTTCTTGTTCATAAATGTTGTATATATTTTAACATTATATCTAATACTTATCAATGATTGCTAACATAAGATTACATTACAAAACTCTAGCAATCATGAGAAAATGTAAATTTTCTATTCAAATAGATGACACATTGATTTTTTTACATCATTCAAATCAAAATATTTCACAACTCTTGAGACATTATCAAAAGAATATTTATCTTTGGTACTTTTTGCAAAGATAACTTTTATTGGATGAGCTGACTCAGTAATAATGTTAATATCTTCTTTTAAAGACGTTTGTAGCTAATAGTATTTACTTGATGACTTTTTAAGCCAACACATGCACGAATATTTCCGAATACTTTATCCGTATAGAGTGTAGTACGAACATTTTTGAACTCTCCGACCATTGATGCTTTCTTATGGATCATCACTACTTCATTAAGATTATCAAGTTTCAACCTTGTAGTTTCATCACCACGATACTTTACTTCGTCAATAGTAAGTTTACTATCTAAACACTTTTTAAAAAAACATTAGCTTCGCCACTATGTTGAATTCCGGTAAGTTGTAAAAAGTTCCCACTTTAAAATGTTAACTCTAATTATTCTAAACTTTCAGATATTCTATTATTATAAATAATTAGAGTGTTCTTGTTGAGTAAGTTCTCCTTATAGTTAACAGCACAAAGTCTTAAAGTTTCTAAATCTCTAATCTTTTTCTCGTTTATACCTCTTATTTTTAAAAAAAGATGTTGGTTAACTCAGTTACCTAACATCTCTTTAGTGTTTGAATTTTTTGTTGTTTGCCAACCTATGATCCCATATGTATCATTGCCATTTTTGGTTTTTTGTCTCCAACAGACCTGTAGACCCATTGTTCTACTTTAATCTTAAGTTAAAACGGGTCAAGTCTCATAGTATTTATACCTTATATGACAATAATAGTATATGATAACCTATCGTCAGCTTCTTTTACAACTAATACCTAGATAAGTGACTGTAAGTAATCACTAATATCAACTGTATATAAAGAGTTCAAATTCGAGAAATAGAACACATCTAATCCTGTTTCTTGTTCTACTTTACGTTTTACGTTAATAATCTTATTTCTTGATAGCTTATCTACTTTCGTTAGAACAATTGCGCATGGAACGTTGTTGTGGGATGCAAAGTCTAACATGACTCTGTCATCATCACTCATTCCACGTCTTACATCTATCATCACTAGCATTACTATTGGATTTCTTAGTTCGAAGTAAGCATCCATTAGTTCTGAATAGTGAATTTGCTCAGCACGGGATCGGTTCGCGAATCCATAACCTGGTACATCCACAAACATAATATCATCATTAATGTAGTAGAAGTTAATGAGTCTTGTTTTTCCAGGGGTTTGTCCTACGTAAGCCAGTCTTTTTCTTTGTGCTAAAGCATTTATTAGTGATGACTTTCCTACGTTTGATTTACCTACCATAACAACCTCAGGGGGTGTTCCAGTTGGGAACTGGTCACGCCCTGCTGCTGATATTATTAAACGTGCGTTTGGTGCCTTTAGCATTATACTAGGGCTGCCTTTAGAACTTGAGCCATTGTCTCAACTGGCACAAACTCAAGTTGATTTAGAACCACTTCTGGAATATCATCTAAATCCTTAACGTTGTTCTTAGGAATAACAATTCTTGTAATTCCTACACGGTGTGCTGCTAGAGACTTCTCTTTTAGGCCACCAATTGGTAATACATGACCTCTAAGTGTAACTTCACCAGTCATAGCTACATCTGATCTAACCTCGCGATTAGTCAATGCACTAACTAGTGCAGTTGTTAGAGTTATCCCTGCACTTGGTCCATCTTTTGGAACTGCTCCTTCTGGAACGTGAATGTGGATATCATGTTTTTCAAAGAACTCTGGGTCAATCCCAAACTCTTTAGCATGACTCTTAACATAACCTAGTGCAATCGAAGTTGATTCTTTCATTACATCACCAAGTTGACCCGTAACATTCAATCTACCCTTACCATCAAAGTAAGTAACCTCAACTGGTAGTACATCGCCACCAAATGAAGTATAAGCAAGTCCTGTTACTACACCTACTTGGTTCTTTTTCTCTTTTTGACCATATTCGTATATGTTCTTGCCTAACCACTCAACAATTAAGCCGTTAGTGATTGTCACCTTAGCTTCTTTATCCTTAAGGATTGCTAATACTGTCTTACGTGCTAATGAGGCGATAACGCGCTCTAATTGACGCACTCCTGCTTCACGAGTATAGTGACGGATTAAGTAACGAAGTTGAACTTCAGTAATCTTAAACTGTGATTTCTTTAAACCATTAATCTCTAATTGCTTAGGGATTAAATGATTAATCGCAATATTCATCTTCTCTTCTTCAGTATAAGAACTTAACTGAATAATTTCCAAACGATCTCTTAAAGCTTCTGGAATATTACCCAGGTAATTAGCTGTTGCTACAAACATTACTTTAGATAAATCATATGGTTCTTCAAGATAGTGATCAGAGAACATCTTATTTTGCTCAGGATCCAATACCTCTAACATAGCACTTGATGGGTCACCCTTATAATCAGATGCCATCTTATCAATTTCATCTAATAAGAACACAGGGTTTAATACACCCGCCTTCTTCATACCTTGAATGATACGACCAGGCATTGAGCCTAGATATGTTCTTCTATGTCCACGAATCTCAGCTTCATCACGAACTCCACCAAGTGAAGCTTTAACAAACTTACGATCTAAGGCTCTACCAATTGAAGAAGCAAGAGATGTCTTACCTACTCCTGGAGGACCTACTAAACATAATATAGGAGCATTCAATGTACCTGTCATTGTTTTAACAGCCAAGTACTCCATAATACGGTCTTTAACTTTTTCTAATCCATAGTGATCCGCGTCTAAGATAGCGCGAACCTCATTTAAATCTTCACGATCCTCTGTTTCTTGATACCAAGGAGTCTTAAGTAACCAATCAAGATAAGACCTTACTACACCCGACTCACCTGAAGCCTGAGGTAGCATCTCATAGCGAGCTAATTCCTCTAAAGCTTTAGCCTTAACAAAATCTGGATAAGGTTCATTCTCAATCATTTGCCTAAACTCATCACTATCTTCACTTACATCAACTGCATCACCAAGTTCTTCTCTAATGGCACGCATTTTTTCACGTAAGTAATATTCACGTTGATTCTCTTCAATACGAGACTTAACACGTTCATTAATATCACCCTCAATATCATTGATTGTTTTCTCGCGCTGAATATCTTCTAAAATAATTTCAATTCTCTTATTAACTTCCATTGTTTCAAGTAAAAGTTGCTTACGTTCAAGTGAAAGCGGGAAATGCTGAGCAAACTGGTCAGCAACCTCAAGACCACTCATTGATTGGAAAACAAAACTATCCCAAAAATCCTTTGGAATTGTAAATCCAACATTCATACGAGGATTGTTTTCAGAGCTAAGAGCACTCTTAATTTCTTTATTAATAGTTCTAATTAAAGCAGCTTCCTCATCAGGGTCGCCTACTATATCATCCAATACTTCAATATTAGAAAATAGCATTTGACTATCTTCTGTTAAAGTATCAATCTTGGCTCTTTGAACACCCGTAAAGGTAACTCTTAAGAAACCAACTTTACGTTTTACTTCCTTGATAAATGCAAGGGTACCGTACTCAAATAGATCCTCTTCATGAGGCTCATCAGTCATAACATCCTTTTGACTCACCAAAAGAACATGCCCATTAAAGAACTTCTCAGCTTCTTCAACAGCATTAACACTCTTAGGACGACCTACCTCAATAACTATTTCTTGATTCGGGAATAAAACTATTCCACGCGTTGCAACAACCGGCAAATACCTCTTTATCTTGTCGACACTCATTTGCAACCCCTCCTTCTTTGTTTAAAAAAGACGCTAGGCGTCTTTTTAGTTTTTATGCTCTTGTATTTTGTACAAGCTCAACCGCCTTACGAATTAAGATATCATA
>CAZEQW010000089.1:0-3978 GCA_964514505.1 uncultured Erysipelothrix sp.
CAAAGTTTATTAAAAGATGATTATGAATCTGCACAGGAAATGGATAGTCTTCGTAAAGTGCTTTATAAATCTTTGAAGCGTTATGAAAGTCGTTATGATGAGGATGAAGTCCGTCAACGCACTATTAAGTATGCACTAGGAAAAGGATATACTTATAGTATGATAAAGGAAGTATTGGAGGAAATAGAAAATGAAGATTAAGGATTTTATTCAAAACACACCGATTCAGTTACCACTATTGATTGGTAATGTATCACAGGGTGTAACGCAAAATGGAGCGCCTTATCTATCGTTAGTTTTACAGGATAGTAGTGGTCAAATTGAAGGTAAGTGGTGGGATGTACCTAAAGAAGCGCTCGATGCTGCTGAAACAGGAAAGATCGGATTAGTTAATGCCGATGTTCTTCTATACCGTGGTGCATTGCAGTTGCGTGTTAAGGGTATCGATTATAGTGGAACGTATGACTTGAGTGAGTTTGCGGTTGCTTCTGAGTTTGATACGGAGTTTCTTAAGAATAAGATTCAATCTTATATTGATATGATTGAGAATCCAGTTTACTCACAGTTAGTTAAAGGATGTTTTGATCACTATGGCGATAGTTTCTTTGAATATCCTGCGGCTACACGAAATCACCATGATTTTGTGGGAGGTCTAGCAACGCATGTATATACAATGTGTCAAACTGCAGTGGGTCTAAAAGAGGTGTACCCACTGATAAACTTAGACTTACTTTTAGCAGGGATCTTAGTTCATGATATGGGCAAGATTGAAGAATATACTAGAGCCTTATTAAGTGAGTATTCAACTGAAGGTAAGCTATTGGGGCATATTTCTATAATGCAGGCGCAGTTATTCTCGATTGCTCAGAAGTTAGGTTTGGAGAATACTGAAGAATCAATGTTGTTGCGTCATTTAGTATTGGCCCATCATGGTTTAATGGAGTATGGTTCTCCGGTTCGTCCTTTGGTAGTTGAGGCTGAGATCTTGCACTTTATTGATAATATTGATGCACGCATGAATATGTTTGATAAGTTAATGGATAATCTAGATGAGGGAGAGTTCTCACCAAGAACTTTCTCACTTGAAAACCGTTCTTTCTATAAACCAAAAGGCGAGTAGTAATGAAATCAAACTATTTAACCTTTGGAATCATTATTGGAGCCTCACTTGGAATTCTATTTGATAACTTCACAATGTTTTTGGGTTTAGGTTTAATAATTGGTATCTATTTAGATAGTAAAAGCTAATATTCAAAAGGTGTTAAGTAAAAGTACTTGACACCTTGTTTTATATTGTGTATTATAGTCTATGTGAATATTAGTAGGAGGAAATACAAATGGCAGTTAAATTACGTTTAAAAAGAATGGGTACTAAAAAGCGTCCTTTCTATCGTGTAGTTGCAGCGGATTCTCGTGCACCTCGTGATGGTCGTTTTATTGAAATTGTAGGTAGCTACAATCCATTAACAGTACCAGCTGAAGTTAAAATCGATGAAGAATTAGCTTTAAAATGGTTACGCAATGGTGCTCAACCATCAGATACAGTTCGTACTCTTTTATCTAAGCAAGGCATTATGACGCGCTTCCACGAAGAAAAGAACAAGTAATATATGAAAGCAATTGAACAGGTTCTTTATGATTTAGTATTACCAATCGTGGAAAATACTGAGAGTTTGAGTGTCCAAGTACTACCGAGTTTAGATGATAATGAAATCATCCTAAATGTTTTTGCGGAAAGTAGCGATATCGCCCGTTTAATTGGTCGCCAAGGAAGCATGGCACAGGCTATTCGTCAAACAATGATGATCGGGTCTAGAGTGTTGGATAAGCGAATTTCAATTAATTTTGAATCATATTAGGATGTTTAATACATCCTTTTTTTCTTTGAAGGAGTGAGGTTATGAAAATACAGATTGGTGTAGTTCAAAAGCCCTTTGGGATAAGGGGTGAAGTAAAAGTAAAACCAATGACTGAGTATATCAATGATAGATTTAAAGTTGGTAACTCCATTGAACTAGTATTAAATGATAAAGTATATAATTATATTATAGAGAGTGTGCGCAGTCATCAGGGTTCTTTGTTGGTTAAGTTTGAAGGACTTGACAATCTAAATGATGTTGAATTTTATCATAGAGGTGTTATTCAAATTGATCGCAGTGATTTAGATGACCTAGATGACGATGAGTTTTACTTTACTGATATTATTGGTTTTGATTTAAAGGTTGATGATGTTCTAATAGGTAAGGTAACTGAAGTTATGGATTTACCAGCCCATCCAGTTCTTCGAGTTAAAACAAATGATGAAGATAAGTTAATACCGTTTGTGGACTCTTTTATTAAAGAAGTTAATACTGAAGAGGGTGTTATCTATGTTATGGGAATGGAAGGTCTTCTATGAAAATATCGATCATAACATTGTTTCCAGAAATGTTTGATGGTTTTATTGAAACTTCTATAATTAATAAAGCTATCTTAAAAGAGTTAGTTAGTATAGATGTTATTGATATGCGTAGTTTTACCTTGGATAAGCATAATCGTGTTGATGATTATCCATATGGTGGTGGAGCGGGTTTAGTACTAATGGCTCAACCAGTTGTTGATGCTATTAAGGCGACAAGAACCGATGATTCGTGGGTAATTATGATGACTCCTCAAGGCCAAACATTTCATCAAGAAATGGCTTATAACTTTTCTACAGACCATAATCATCTTATCCTAGTTTGTGGTCATTATGAAGGCTTTGATGAGCGAATTCGTGAGTATGTTGACCAAGAGGTCTCTATAGGTGATTATGTGCTTACAGGCGGTGAAATAGCAGCTATGGCTATAAGTGATGCAGTGATTCGCTTAGTTGATGGTGTAATTACTAAAGAGTCTCATGAAGATGATTCATTTAGTAATGGCTTATTAGAATATGCTCATTATACAAGACCTAGAGAATATGAAGGAAAAGAAGTTCCGGAAGTATTATTTAGTGGTCATCATGAGAATGTAAGAAAGTATAGATTGCAATCTTCTTTAGAGAAAACATATAAGTTCAGACCAGATTTACTAGATAAAGTAGAGTTAGATAAAGAATCATTAGCTATTTTAGATGATATTAAATCAAAAGAGTAGTTTTGTACTAACTTTTCAAGTTTGAATGTGTTAAAATCCAAGTATATGGAGGATTTTATATGTCAAAGAAAAAAATCACAAAAGTAACAGATCCAGTTACTAAAGAAATGCCAAAAGATTCATTTAAGCCAACAGCTGAAAATAAATCAAAGGCTACAACTAATAGAATAATTGCTCTTGTACTATGGGCGATTGCGATTGGACTTGAGGTATTCGCAATTCTACAACTGAAGAAAGTACCAATTAATATGGTGCTTATCATTGGTTTGGTAGTAGCTATTGCTATACTGGCCATCATTGGTTCTGTGTTGTGGAAAAAAGCAAATCGCTTAGATCCAGCATCAGAGAAAGATAAAGTTAAGTTCTTTATTCAAAACCAATTAGGAGCTATAATTGCTGCTATTGCATTCTTACCTTTATTAGTACTAACACTTACTAATAAGAATATGGATAAACAACAAAAAGGAATTGTATCAGTTGTTGCTGTTGTTGCATTGGCAGTTAGTATGTATGCGGGATTTGATTTCAATCCAGTTTCAGTTGAACAGTATACGGAAGAATCAGCACGCGTTAGCGAACTAATGGGTACTGAACTAGTTTACTGGACAAAGAGTGGATCTAAGTATCACTTATTTGATGATTGCCATACTATCAACTCAAGTCGAACTGATGAAATATTTGAAGGAACTGTTCCTCAAGCTTATGAAATAAAGAGTATACATGAGTTATGTAAAATCTGTGAGAATAGAGCTATTAAATTAAACGAAGAAGTAGATGCTTAATATATAAGGTTGCCTTAAGGTAACCTTTTTATTAATCTTTTGAAAACCACACGCTATGCGTGTGAGAAAAAAACTTATA
>CAZEQW010000090.1:0-3914 GCA_964514505.1 uncultured Erysipelothrix sp.
AACAATTAAGTCCCCTACTCCACACAAACCTAAGAAAGTTTCAATACGACCACCGTAATAAACTCCATAGCGCGTCATTTCAGCTAAACCACGTGTGATTAATGCAGCACGGGTATTATCGCCATAGCCAAGTCCTGCAGCTATACCACTAGCAAGCGCAAGAACGTTCTTAATGGCTACACCAATTTGAGCTCCTACCTCATCATCATTAACATATACTCTAAATGTATCGTTTGAGAATAGGTTTTGAACTAACGTAGCTGCTTCAAGATCTTTTGAAACCGCATTAACAGCTGTTAATTGTCCAATGACAACTTCCTCAGCATGAGATGGACCAATTAAACTAATAACTCCATTTAATAACTTAGGATCAAAACTATCTCTAATAACGTTCATTAAAAAGTCATGACTAACGGGATGAAATCCCTTCGCTACATTAATAATATATACTGGTTTTACAACAGACTCGCTTAACTTCTTACAAACTTCTTCAATCGCTATTGATGGAACAGCCAAAAGAAAAATATCATAATCAACGATGTCATTAAAGTTAGGGGTCGCATGTAAATTCTCATTTAAAGTGACTCCTGGAAAGAAAGACTCATTTTGATGATACTTTTCAATATCTACAACTTCATCAACATTCTTTCCCCATATTAAGACATCATGTTTATTTATGGCTAAAACATTACCAAGAGCAGTGCCCCAACTACCTGAGCCTATAATTGCTATTTTCATGGATTGCCTCGCTTTCTAATAATAATGTGAATTGGAGTACCCGTAAAATCAAATGCATTACGAAGTGAATTCTCTAGATATCTAACATAAGAAAAGTGAACTAATTCTGGATCATTAACAAACACTACAAACGTAGGTGGTGCAACACTAACTTGAGATGCATATAAAATACGCAGTCTTTGACCATGTTTAGTTGGAGGTGGTGTTAATGTGACTGCATCATGTATAACCTCATTAACAACACTAGTTGCAATTCTACGAACACTATTTTCATAAACTTCTTCAACCAAAGGAATAATTGTATGAACACGTTTTTTAGTAAGTGCTGATACAAATAGAATCGGAGCATAAGATAAGTATTGAAACTCTTCATAGATTTTCTTTCTAACTGTTTCCATGTCTTCTTCACTAGTATCGACTGTATCCCACTTATTATAGATAATAATAATAGGCTTTCCTGCTTCATGAGCATAGCCAGCTACATGCTTATCTTGAGCACGCATCCCAGCTTCACCATCAATTAGAAACAAAATTACATCAGAACGCTCTATGGCGCTCATTGCGCGCATTACAGAGTATTTCTCGACTTTTTCATACACTTTACCACGTTTGCGAATACCTGCTGTATCAATGATTACATACTCTCTACCCTCGTACTTAAAAGGAGTATCAATAGCATCGCGCGTAGTACCTTCTACATCAGATACAATTACTCTATCCTGATTTAACATACTATTGACTAAAGAACTCTTACCAACATTTGGTCTACCAATTACAGCAAACTTTAAAGAATCAGGATAAGCGTTAACTTTTTTCATCGGTAAGTTTTGAATAACTCTATCCAATAAGTCACCAATACCAATACCATGCTCACAACTAACGCCCAATGGCTCGTCATAACCTAAATTATAAAACTCATACGTATCAGATAAAAACTGATAATCATCCATCTTATTTGCGACCACTAAAACTGGCTTATCACTATCTCTTAATAAACGACCTATAAACTCATCATCATGAGTAATACCTTCAGGTGTACTCACAACAAAAAGAATAAGATCAGCCTCATCAATCGCAATATCAACTTGCATCTTTATTTCCTCAGAGAAGTCTTGTTCTTCTAACTGAAGACCCCCTGTATCAATTAAACGAAGCTCCTTTGTAAGCCACGTTGTACTTCCATAAATACGATCTCTTGTAACCCCTGGCTCATCATGAACGATCGATTGACGCTCACCAATTATTCGATTAAACAAAGATGATTTACCAACGTTAGGTCTACCAACAATCGCTACAACCCCATCAATCATACTAATCCCCGATCTCTTATAACACTCATAATCATATCCACACTCTCTTCAATAGTAAGATATGATGTGTCAATCTCAATTGCATCATCAACTTTAATCAAAGGAGACTCCTTACGCGTAGTATCCTGTTGATCACGCTTAATTAAATCATCTAAAACTTCTTGATAGTCTGTTTCAGGATATTGCTTTACTAACTCATCATATCTACGTTTAGCACGAACAGCTACATCAGCTGTTTGAAACACTTTAATTTCAGCATCCGTAAGCACAACAGATGTAATATCACGTCCATCCATCACAAATCCCTTAGTACTTGCTATTTTACGTTGCAACTCAACAAGTCTCTCTCGAACTCCTCTAAACTTAGAAATATTCGAAGCACCTACTGAAACATTTTCACTTCGTATAGCACGTGTAACATTCATACCATTTAAGAATACTTCCCCATTAGACAATAATTCTATATCAGCATTTTTGGCAACTGCAACTACTGCCTCTTCATTTAAAACATCAACCTTTTTCTTAATACAATCATAAGCAATCGCACGGTACATTGCCCCTGTATCAATATGTGTAAAACCCAACTGCTTAGCAATTAACTTAGCTATGGTACTTTTACCTGAGGCACTGGGCCCATCAATCGCAATATTAAACATCCAAACTCTCCTTACTTAAGTAAAAAAGTTTTAATAACAAGTGCAGCCCCTAGGACTATACCTACTAATAATAAGTTAATCGAGATGTTAATTAAACGAGAACGACGAACATTCTTAGGTTCATACATTTCTGTATCCTCATAAAAACCTTCAAATATCATTTCATCCTCAATACTAACATCCGGTGTAACAACAACTTCTTCACTCTTAATATTATCTTCTAAAATTTCTTCAACTACTTCTTCACTCTTAATATTATCTTCTAAAATTTCTTCAACTACTTCTTCTACTTCTTCAACTATTTCTTCTTTAACATCCTCTTCAACTACCTCTTCGACAACTTCTTCAAACTCTTCAATCTCATCAACAGGGATAGGTTTAATTTCAGTTAAGGATTGAAAAGGTAATGGTTCAACTTCTTCCAAATCAATTTCTTGGGTTAAAGCCAATACCTCCTGATGAATATCTCTTGATTCTTCAAATTCATTAGCTTCCACAAATCTATTACGACGTGTGAAATCATGCCACTCTTCAGCACTACTTCCCAGATCATCAACTAACTCAATATCATTCTTACTTATAACACGCTTAGGTTTAATATCACTATGTAACTCCTTTAGAATATTACTTTGTGTATCGCCTACATTACGATAACCTTTTTCAACATTATAGGCTTTAACTTCATCTAAAAAATCTTTAAGGTATTCGTTCTCAAATGTATCAAAAATAGAATCTTCTTCAGTTGGGACATTACGGGCATGACTTGGTTTATCAACACCCATAGGAACTTCCATCTTTTCAAATTGATCATCAATCTCATTGAGTCTATTCGCAAACGAAGAAAGCTCCTTTGTTTGTGTAGACTCTTCGATAGAATTATCGATTTCTTCATGCAAATATTTAAAACGATTTACTCTAGATTTCATCCATTCCACCTCTAATCATTATATATAGTAAGTTAATTAACATCATCTTTAATTATACATAATTTACAGTGAAAATACTAGGACACAATGCTAATATAACATAGTAACTAGACCATTAAACACATTAAGACCAAGCTAACATAGTATTATAACTACGTGCTTAGAAAAAAGAAAACTGCCCCTTAAACTGTACCCCGTGTCAAGGACACATAATTAAAAAGTTAATTGTAATGTTAGTAACCCAGTCAATCCTTAATTGATTGGGTTTTTATGTACTTAGTATT
>CAZEQW010000091.1:0-3875 GCA_964514505.1 uncultured Erysipelothrix sp.
TTAATACTGAGAATAATTCAACTACTGATCCTGTGATTACTGGAACACGTTGTGCAGCACCGTCTAATTTTCCTGCTAATTCAGGGATAACTAAACCAATTGCTTTAGCTGCTCCTGTTGAGTTAGGAATAATGTTTGCTGCTGCTGCACGAGCACGACGTAAGTCACCATTTGAATGCGGAGCATCTAATGTATTTTGGTCGTTTGTGTAAGCGTGAATTGTAGTCATTTGACCGTTAACAATTTCAAACTTGTCATTTAATACTTTAGCCATTGGAGCTAAACAGTTTGTTGTACATGAAGCTGCTGAGATGATTGTTTCTGATCCATCTAAGATTTCATGGTTTGTGTTATAAACAACTGTTTTAATGTTTCCTGATGCTGGAGCTGAGATAATAACTTTCTTAGCACCTGCTGTAATGTGTTTACCAGCTGCTTCTTCTGTTCTGAAGAAACCAGTAGATTCAATAACAACGTCTACACCAAGTTCTCCCCAAGGTAAATCTTCAGGGTTTCTCTCGCTGAATACTTTAATTTCATGTCCGTCAACAACGAATGCACCATCTTTAACTTCTACATTTTTATCGTAGCGACCTTGTGCTGAGTCGTATTTGAATAAGTGTGCTAATGTACCTGCATCTGTCAAGTCATTTACTGCCACCAATTCAATATCTTCTGAACCGATCATGAAGCGTGCTGCTAAGCGACCAATTCTACCAAAACCGTTAATTGCAACTTTAACTGCCATATTAATATCCTCCTTGTAGTTACTATATAATTATAAAGACTATGCTAACATTTGTCAATTGTGAACCCCTTATCAAATCAATCAAAATCCCTATTAAATAAAGGTTTATCAAAGGCATTGAATGCCGAGTATGCTGAAATGACCCTAATATCATATAATCTTTCAAATAGATCTTTATCATTTAAGCGAGCACTAAGATAAGGTTGTGTAGAACGTTTAGCCTTAGGAAAAACTTTAGAAATGTTCTCAGCCTCACTAGACCATAGTGTCACAGTAGTCTTTCCTTTTGAAACATACGATAGTAATCGCATCAAAGTCCCTGCTTTATCATAAACACATTCTTTAACTTCAACCTGCATGCCATTGACATCATAAACACAATAACCAACTAGTTTACCACCTACAACCAAGCCCACTACATCACCTGTTCGCTTAGAATAGTCTTGTTTAAGCGTGTCAAAATAGGATTCATCACGAACGAAGTAACCATCAAAATGATCAGTATACTCTTTATACACCATCAATAAATCTTCCGACTTAGGAGCCAGCAATATACCACTTACCCCAAAGTCCTTTATATCCAGTGCATTAATGCGATATTTAGCAACCTCAAGAACACGCTCAAATCCCAAACTCTCATAGATTGATGGTTCATAAGCACGTAATAAAGTGATTAAACTCTTCCTACCTACTTCATCTAATAACTCTCCTAGAAATTTACTCATGTATCCCTTACCTTGGTGAACCTGCCTTGTAAAAGCATTAGATACATAAGCCGTTCTAAGATTTTTGCCATTTAACGATAGAACACGCTCACTGATATGAGCCACCGATACTATTTCATCACCCTTCTTATAAAGATAGATGTCCTCGGGGTTAAAATGCACTCTAAACTGTGCATCAATTAGCTCACCTGACTTATTAGGATAAGCCTCTTTGAAATAACGATGTAGTTGCTCTTTTTCACCAACTGTAGCTTTTACTATTCTCATAAACTAGTCTTCCTTCTCATCATGAACCGTAAATTCAACATCAATTACATCATCATTTCGTTTTGGCCTTTCATGAACATCATGATGATTGGATTTAAGATTATCTTTCTTAACATAGCGCAAATACAGATAATAAGCTCCATATCCAACTATTAAAAAAGGCAGTAAGTAAAACACGATACGTATAAATCCAGCGAAAACAATAAATGCTAGAACTAAAAATAATATTAGAATTAAAATTTCCATTTAAACCACCTACTCCTTTATTTTATCTGCTAGTTCAACGATCTTATTAAAACGATGCTGCATCCCAGACTTACTAATCTTATTACCCGTTGTATCTGTATACTCTTGAATTAACTCATTTAAGCTATACTCAGGATACTTCATTCTTAACTCAGCTACTTCCACCAAACGTGCATCAATATGAGAATATCGGTTATGCTCAATTAGCTTAATAATAGCATCAATTTGATTGTTAGCGGCCTTTTGAGTCTTAACTTCATTAGCTAGTTCAATATTATCAAGTCGCGTAAGTGAGTTTCTAAAGTCACGCTGAATACGAATATCCTCAAACTCCATTGTTTTATTATAGGCCCCAACTATTTTCAAAAAGTCTGCAATTTGATCAGCACTCTTTATATAAATAATTGGTTTACCTCGCCTAGCTGTTATCTTCGCATTCAATCCAAATCGCTTTAATAACCCTTGAAGAAACTCTGCCATTTTATCGCTGTTTGCTCCCAGTTCAAGATGATAGTTCGGTCGCGTAGGAGAGTTAACACTACCAGAAGCCAAAAATGCACCCCCAAGATAAGCAGCAGCCGAAGCTTCCTTAACCACAATAACACTATACGGAACTTCTCTTAGGCCTTTAGATGAGTAAATACCAAGATCTTCAAGAATACCAATACCTCTCTCTAAAACACGCAAACGATAAATATTAGCTTTATTAAAATGATTACCCTTTAGAACCGTTAAATCTGTTTCTACGTCATAGCGCTCTTTCAATAAAGAAAAGATTCGCTTAGCTATAGTTGGATTTTGAATCTCAATTTGCAACTCCATATTCCTATTGCGAATATGAAGTGAGGCATTTAAATGCATGAAAGCAGATAGTTGCGCTCTTGTACCTTCTTGATCTAACTCCCTTGTTGCTATTTCATGTTTTACCTCGCTACTAAACGACATTAAATCACCTCTAATACTTTTCTAAAGTTCTTCTCTATTTTACATGAATCATGACGAATCATGCCTTTATCTATTGAAGTCAATGCATCATACATCACCTTATAGTCATGCTTAATATTACGATTAAAACTAACATAGCTACTATCTTCTTTAATATAGTTTTGCAAAATTTCATTTGGAATATTACTGTTATCGGTAATCACCAAATCTAGTTCAATATTTACATGGTCCAAGATTGCACGAACATGATCCTCACCACTATACCCATCGGTCTCACCAGGCTGTGTCATGACATTTGAGTAGTATATCTTCTTGGCTTTACTAAACTCAAGCGCACGACGAATTCCAGGTATAACAACATTGGGTAGAATAGATGTATATAAGGATCCTACTCCAAAGACAATAATATCCGCATTTACAATAGCATCTACAGCTTCACTAGTTGCTAGAACTTCATTGTCATAAAAGACGCGATTAATCTGATTTGAAAACAGAGGAATATTGGACTCTCCTCGTACAATTGTCCCATCGCGCATTTGCGCCACCAGTGTTAAGGTCTCTAGAGACGATGGAATAATCTCACCCTCAACATTTAAAACCTTAGACAAAGAACCTACTGCCTCCATAAAACTACCAGTTTTTTGAGTAAGGGCGGTTAATATTAAGTTACCAAGATTATGACCACCTAAAGATTTACTGTCTAGAGAATCAAACCTATAATCCATAATATGCGAAAGAAGTTGCTCTTCATTTGAGAGAGCCAACATTACAGAACGAATATCTCCCATAGCCGGCATATTAAAATCTTGACGCAATCTACCTGTACTCCCGCCATCATCCGCAACAGTCACAATGGCTTTTAAGTCAATTCCTTCGATCTTCTTTAAACCACTAAGAAGAATAGATTGACCTTTTCCTCCGCCAATAACAGTTACGCGAATCAT
>CAZEQW010000092.1:0-3868 GCA_964514505.1 uncultured Erysipelothrix sp.
TTATAACGCTTTAGTTTATCTACTAACTCACCAACAGTTGTTTTGTCTGCTTGATCAGGCTTCCACATGTCAGGGTTGTGACAGAATAGACAGCGTAGTGGACAACCGGATAAGAACGCAATTGTTCTTATACCCGGTCCATCCACCATGCCCATTGTTTCTAATTTTCTAACAAAACCCGTTTGGTTTCGATTAGATAGACTCATGGAATGTTCTACTAATAACTTCTGCTTGTTGCTCAGGTGATAGACGGATAAAGTTTACCGCATATCCTGAAACACGAATTGTTAACTGTGGATACTTGTCTGGATTAATCATAGCATCTTCAAGTTTTTCTCTATTTAATACGTTTACGTTTAAGTGGTGTGCTTTTTGGTTAAAGTAACCGTCCATTACTCCTACTAAGTTAGTAACTTGCTCATCTTCAGTCTTACCTAATACTTGAGGAACAATACTGAACGTATTTGAAACACCATCTTCACAAACTTCAGCATAAGGAATCTTAGCTACTGAGTTAAGTGATGCCAGTGCACCTGACTTATCACGTCCGTGCATTGGGTTTGCCCCTGGTGCAAATGCTTCACCTTTCACACGACCATCTGGAGTTGATCCAGTTTTCTTACCATATACAACGTTTGAAGTAATTGTAAGAATTGATAATGTGTGTTTTGCATCTCTAATAATTTCATTTGATTTCAAGTAACGAGAGAATCTTTCAACAAGATCTACTGCTAAACTATCTACACGGTCATCATCATTACCGTATTGTGGGTAGTCTCCTTCGATTTCAAAGTCAACTGCAATACCATTTTCATCACGAATTGGCTTAACACGTGCATACTTAATTGCAGATAATGAGTCAGCCGCAACTGATAAACCAGCAATACCAAACGCCATTAGACGTTCAACATTTGTATCATGAAGTGCCATTTGACTCTTCTCATATGCATACTTATCATGCATATAGTGAATGATGTTCATTGAATCAACATAAACACTTGCTAAGTCTTGCATAATTTTGTCGAATGCTTTCATTACTGTGTCATAATCTAATACTTCATCAGTAATTGGTTCATAACCTTCAATTACTTTAATGTTTTTAACTTCATCAACACCACCGTTGATTGCATATAGAAGTGCTTTGGCTAAGTTCGCACGAGCACCGAAGTATTGCATTTGCTTACCAATTTGCATAGCAGATACACAACATGCGATACCATAATCATCACCAAATTCAGGACGCATTATATCATCATTTTCATATTGTAAAGCTCCTGTTTCAATTGACATCTTAGCAGCATAACGCTTGAAGCCTTCTGGTAATTTCTCTGACCATAAAATAGTCATATTTGGCTCAGGTGCAGGACCTAAGTTAGTTAATGTATGTAAATATCTAAATGAGTTCTTAGTTACTAGAGGTCTACCATCTTGACCAATACCACCAATCGACTCAGTTACCCAAGTTGGATCTCCCGCAAATAAATCATCATACTCCGGAGTACGTAAGTGACGAACTAAACGCAATTTCATAATGAATTGGTCAATATATGATTGTGCTGTTTTTTCATCAATTAATCCTGCATCTAAATCTCTTTGAATATAAATATCAATAAATGTAGAAGTACGACCAAGTGACATTGCTGCACCGTTATTTTCCTTAACAGCTGCTAAATAAGCAAAGTATGTCCACTGGATAGCTTCCTGAGCATTTGCTGCAGGAGCTCCAATATCAAAGCCATAGCTTTCAGCCATTGCTTTAATTTCTCCAAGTGCACGAATTTGGTCGTTAACTTCTTCGCGTAATTGAATCGTTGCTGTGTTAATGTTTTTAATTTTCAATAAATCAGCTTTTTTCGCTTCAATTAAAGCATCCACCCCATATAGAGCCACGCGTCTGTAGTCACCAATAATACGCCCACGTCCATAAGCGTCTGGTAACCCAGTAATTAATCCAGTAGTACGAGCTCTACGAATTTCTGGCGTATAAGCATCGAACACTCCTTGATTATGAGTTTTAGCATACTTGTGGAAGAACTCATTTGTTTTAGGATCCATCTTACGTCCATAAATATCTAAGATAGATTCAACCAAACGAATACCACCGTATGGGTTAATGATACGCTTAAGTGGCGCATCAGTTTGAAGACCTACAATATCTTCAAATTCTTGAATGATATAACCTGGGTCAAAATTATTTACACCTGAGATTGCATCCATTTCAATATCAAGAACACGAACCTTTACTTCTTCTTTAAGTAATTCCAAACATCTGTCCCATAGTTTCTGTGTATTATCACTTATACCTTCTAAGAAACTGTCATCACCATCATATTGCGTGAAGTTTTCTTGGATGAAACTACGAACGTCGATTTCCTCTTGCCAGTTACCTGGTTTGAAACCATTCCATTGATTTTTCATTTATATACATCTCCTTTTGTTTGCAAGTATATAATACCATACATAATCAAGGTTAAAGTGGTCTCTATATGTAAAGATAGCGGTTTCATTGCTTGGTTGATAAAAAAAGCAAGCCGTTCACAAACTTTTACGACCTGCTTGATAAAATTGTAAGTTCCTTCACAAAGTTTCGGAAACTAAACTTTGTCTTCGCGCCAAATCTTAGCACCAAGAGCATTTAACTTATCATCTAAATTATCATATCCTCTATCAATGTGATAGATTTCATCTATTTCAGTTATACCATCTGCCATTAAACCCGCTATTACTAAGCTAGCACCACAGCGAAGATCAGTAGCTTCAACTTTTGATCCAAATAACTCTGTTGGACCTGTAATATTGGCCTGTGGCATATTAACATGAATCTTAGCACCCATCTTTTGAAGCTCAAATGCATGTTTAAATCGTTCGGTATAGATAGTCTCTTTAACATACGATTGACCCTGTGCTTGCGTAAGAAGCGCTGTTAGAGGCTGTTGAAGATCCGTCGCAAACCCAGGATATGGTAATGTCTGAACATCAATTGCTTTAAGGTTTTCACTCTTTCTAACAACAACATGGTCAACCCCAATATCTAAGTCCACACCCATCTCAATTAACTTAGATGTCAGTGCTTCAAGGTGAAGCGGTATTATATTTTCAATCCTAACTTCATCTGCCATCGCAGCTGCCATTATAATATAAGTTCCTGCCTCAATACGATCTGGAATTATTTCATGAGTAGAACCAGTAATTCTCTCGACTCCATCAATAGTAATTACACTTGTTCCTGCCCCTTTAATATCAGCACCCATCTTATTTAAGAAAATTGCTAGGTCAATAATTTCCGGCTCTTTTGCAGCGTTCTCTATAATAGTACGGCCTTCAGCTAAAACTGCCGCTAACATTATATTCATAGTAGCTCCAACGGAAGCAATATCTAAGAATATCTTAGCGCCCACTAACCTCTCAGCAGTAATTTCATAATAATTTTGCTTATACTCAATCTTTGCACCCAATGCCTCAAATCCTTTTAAATGAAGATCAATGGGACGAGGACCTAAATAACATCCCCCTGGCATTTGCATTTTAACATACTTATATTTACTTAAGAGTGCCCCCATAAAGTAGTATGAAGCTCGTAGTTTCGTTACTGCTTCATGCTCCAATACAACATTCTTCATTTCAGATGTATCAATAGATAGATGATCATTAACCATCTTAGTCTTAACACCCATAAACTCAAGTAGTTGCGTCAATGACTCCACGTCGGCAATATTTGGAACACCATAAATATCTACAGTACTCTCATGGGCTAAAATAGCAGCTGGTATCAATGCCACTGTAGCGTTCTTAGCGCTACTAACACGAACCGTACCATTTAATCTATGGCCCCCTTCAATCTTAATGACTTGTGTCATATACTCACTCC
>CAZEQW010000093.1:0-3855 GCA_964514505.1 uncultured Erysipelothrix sp.
TAGAGTCATACGTACACGTAATTGAAGATACTGCGCGTGCACGAAAGTACTACCGAATCACAGACTTAGGAAAAGCATATTATAAAATGCTATTAAACGAGTGGGATAACTTAGAAAAACTCATTCAAAAATGTATAACCATTGGAGGTCAACATGAATAAAACTGAATATATAAGACGCCTAGCACAACAACTAGCTTACTACGAGGGCAACCATCAAGATATCCTTGATAACTATGACAACATAATAGATGAGCTCATTGACGAAGGTTTAAGTATGCAAGATATCATATCAAAACTAGGAAGACCTGGATCGTTAGCTGAAGATATTGCCGAAGAGTTCCAACTAACTTATACAGAAGAAGCAAAGCAAAACACAAACATGCCTCATTGGGCTAAAAGACTTCTAATCTTAGCTGGGATTCTAATATTTATTCCCACCATACTATCAATCGTTTTTGGTATAAGTAGAGCATTCATCGGTATCATTATAGGAGTCATTTCTTTCTTTACATTTGGAATCTTCTCAACAAACAGTTTATGGAACATTTCTGGACTAAGTATTGGATTTAGATTTTTATCTACTTTAACCGCACTGACCGGCATCATAAGTGCACTAATTATTACTTACTTCATTTTTAACTGGGCTATACGCCTGATTCGCTACATAGTTATTAGCCTACGAAACACAGGAGAGATGAAATGAAAAAAAGAAGACTAAACAAGATATTAGGTACCATCCTAGCAATAACACTACCACTAACATTAATTGGAATTGTTGCAATAATGTTTGCTTATCCCCAACAAACTCTTTTCAAAGAGAATGGATTGAACATGTGGAATATGCACAGTATATGGAATAACAATATGCACAATGGACATATGAACAACGGACATATGGGAAACATGACCTACGATGGTGTCAACAAGATAGATCTAAACACTTCCTCAGAAGAAGTATATATCCAAAAATCAAACAACAACTCAACATATATTGAATATAACGGCAACAACACACCCCGTATCTCTCAAAGAGGAAATACATTAACCATCAATAGCTCCAGAAGAATGGGTATGATGAATAGAGGTACACTAACGATATATGTAGCTAACTCAATTGAGTTAGACATAGATAGTGGAGCAGCTAACATTACTATCCAAGACTTAAACTTAGCTAACCTGCAAATTGATGGAGGTGCTGGTAATATAAACTTAAAGAGCCTTGCCATCAAAGATACTGTCGACATCCAAGGGGGCGTTGGTAATATTAATATCGCTCAAACAACAACCGATGCACTAGATATTGAAATGGGCATTGGTTCTGTAGATATTAATACACTAAATGCCAAAACAGTTGATATAGAAGGTGGAATTGGTAAAGTCAAAGTGTCTAACTCAACCATTAACACATTAAGCATTGAGACAGGTTTAGGAAGTGTTGATATTAGCAAAGATAATAAGATCAATAATTATAATAAGCACTAAATACACAAAACTAAAAGAGGATAATCAAATACGATCATCCTCTTTTAGTTTAAAATTTCATATTATTACCTAGGACCCAAGTACTTCATACCCAAGGCCTCAACATATACCTTAACCTTAGCATCAGAAATCTTCTTCCACGTATCATTACCCATATACCACTTAACTTCATCATGATTACTTAAATAAATATGCTCATATGTAGGCACAAACTCATTAAATAACATATCTGTTACCCTTTGCATGCCATACCAATCAATGAACTGATACACCTGACCCTTAGTCTTAGAGAATATTTTTTCCGTATAATAATGCTTAGTATACATAGTATTACCAGTTACTGGCTTTCTAAACACCTTATTCCATGCATTACCAACAGCCTTCTCAACTTTTAAATCACTCGCATTCGCTCGAGCGTTAACCAATATTTCCCATCCACTTTTAGACCTATTTGTAGTTGAATTATGATGATTACTATAAGCAAAGCGCGAAACACTTGCTACCTCACCCATCTTATATGCAGAGCGCCTAAACCTAGGCCACTTAGCCTGTCCAGACTCCTCACCATAGGTGCCATTTGATGTTCTATTAATATAGACACGCAAACCATGAGCCTCAAACTGCTTCTTCTCATATAGAGAAACCATTAGATTCATTTCTTTCTCAATATACTTACCATTGGAAGAACCACCATCACTACCACCATGACCCGCATTTATTGCGATATCATACTTATAAGAAAAATTAGAAACTTTAACTTGAATCGTGTTACCTGGATACGATACTTGAACTAACTTATTACCCACTTTCGCTTGAGCAATTCGACGATCCCAATCTATCTTATTAACAAGCTTACGACCATTATCCACATTAACAACAGAATAAGTCCCATTAGGTATATCCGTTAACTTAATGATTGAACTATAAACCTTATCCGTTGACTTCTGAGGTATTTCTCTAACAATACTACCATTATTTTCCATCAGTCCAAGTGTAGAGATCCCAGAGTCCATAACCCCCTCAATAGAGATACCATCTTTCACAAATGTCATGCAGATAACTTCATTCTTTGAATTATTAGGAGACTTAGGAGCTGACAAAGGATTATCACGACCAGGCAAAGCAAAGTAAACCCCATCTCCAACTTTACACGCTCCGTTATAAGAAGTTCCACCTCCGCCACCAGATGGACGCCCAGGCTTACTTACTATAACTTCCTTTTTCTTCACCACTATCGCTTGCTTAAGACTAACTTCATTACCAGAACTATCAGCTACAGAATACACCAAAGTATAATTTCCTTCTTTATTAACATCCACTTCACCTTGAACAGTTACCTTATCACTTAGATCACCATCATAGTTATCCTTAGCACTATACTTAGGTTGCTCAAACTTATCACCCAAATATATTTGATACTTATCTTTCTCAAGGGTAATAACTGGAGCCACTGTATCAACAACCGTCAAACTCCTACTAACACTTAACTTCCTAAAATTATAAATCAGTGAATACTCACCTAATACTTTTATATCAAGATCAGATTCCACTTCAACCTCAGCATCGTGCACTTCATCGTTTAAATACAAAACATAGCCCGGATCACTATAGCCACTAAAAACATCCACAACTACCTCTTCATCACCAACTAATTCCAAACGGTATTCCTTCTTAGTAAGTACTATCACTAGTCCAATAACAGACAAACATATAATACTCCCTATAATTAACTTAACTTGGCTCCTCATAATGTCCCCTAACTAAAAATATATCGAACTAAACCACATACCACTCATTATATACTATATATGTTGTTTATATTACCCATTTTCATTTCATACACCTTAAAACTATCCGATCTCCTATAAAATAAAAAAAACTCAAGGCTATATCGATGGAAAACATATTAAAAATTGCTAAAGTAATAAACAACTAAATCATCTAGAACTATTATTGTTAGATCTTTCTTACCTTTAGTGAACTGCCAATACTCTATCTCTCTATCTTTCAACAAAGAAGCTAAAGTAGATTCATTAAAAATATTAGGGACTGAATGTCCTTTTCCACTTAATATACTATAAGATTTCTGAATAAAGTTATGGTTTAGATCATCAAGCTCTTGATCACGTCCAAATATTACAAAATCAGCATACTCACCAAACCACCTTCTATCATCAATCTTAATGATACTAGACTCTTCTACTTTAAGATTAATACCCCAACTTTTAAAATAAGAGTTCATTATTCTCTTATCTTCATTTCTAGGTTCCATAAACAGACTAACTAAGATAATTATTACAAAAGCAATACTGATAGGCCATCTACTACTCATTATTTTTTTCATTATTAATCCCCTTTAAATTAATAATAC
>CAZEQW010000094.1:0-1519 GCA_964514505.1 uncultured Erysipelothrix sp.
TTGCCTTACCACTTGGCTAAGGAACCCTTTCACACTGTGCTAAATCATTATACAATATCAAAGAAAAATTGCAAGGGATATTTAGCATTTGTTTGAAATTCTTTATAAAGAGTTTGACTTTAATCTCTATTATCATGTTTCTTCCAAAGAAACTAAGAGCTATACTTCCAAAAGAGCGCTCTTTATTTATATTAACATATTTCTATCAATTATGCTCAATGAATTTCAACTTTTATATAAAAAAAGGGGAAATCCCCTTATTCTTCAGTTACATCTGAATCTGAATTATTTCTAACACTCTCAATACCATTTAAGCAATTAGATTTTGAAGTATATCCTTCTGAGAAAACCACTATTTCCCCATTACGAGCTTTAAGCCTAAATCTAAACTCGCCCGCTTTATCCTTATACATTTCAAACTTAGGATTAGTTTGAGATTCAACTGGATCCGTTGTTTGATCCTCAAGTTTCGCTGTTGGTGCAATATTACGAACACTTTCAATTCCATTCTTCGTTGCTGCTAATGAACTATAAACCTCTGATGTTGCAATTACCTGACCATTGGTTGCTAATAGGTCAAACTTAGTTCCAGTACTTGTCTCTCGTATTAAATATTTTCCCATGATTTCCTCCATTATTAATATTTAACTATATAATATCGTAGCGCTTTCAAAATGTTAACTAATATGCTTATATATTTACTTTAATCGCTTTATCATTAGCATATAATAATAAGATTTAAACTCATACCCAATACGCTCGTAAATTCTTCCAGCATTAGGATTATCATAAAACAAAACCCCTTGCCTTCCTTGTTTGTACAGATCATCACTCAATACCTTTATAAGCTCACTAGCATACCCTTTGTTTCTGTCAACCTCTTGGGTGCCAACCGCAATAACCATGGCACTACTGGGCGTCAAAGCCGTTGCTGTGGCAATCGCCCTAACAACACCATCAACTACCACACCATAATAGAAAGATGTCTTTCTATCGTATGTTTCATGAAGCCACTTAAGTCTCGCTTCAAAACTATAAGGCGTATTATTTTCAAACAAACTATCTTGTAAACTCAGTAATTGAGATAGCTCGTGTTTATCTAACTTTCTTGATCTAGAACTTAATAATGGACTACTTAGCGGTGTATATACAGATAGACGTGCTTGCTTCACTTCCTCAACAATATTATCCAACTTACCTTCAACTAATACATACGTACTCTGACCCATATTAATACTAGAAAATGGGTACTTTTGATAAAGTTCAAATATAAAATCAATTACTATATCAGAAATACTATCCAATACTAAATGAAGACTTTCTTTATTGTACAAAAGCATTATCCCCATTAATTCTTCACCTTCATAATACCCATAGAATAATTGAATGCTATCATCAAAACCATCTGACAATAGGTCTCCAATTAGAAATAAGTTAAGGTGCGGTTCTTTATTAAGATAAGTAATGAGTTCATCATAATCTTCCTCTACTAACTTCCGTATCATCATCTTCTCCTTTA
>CAZEQW010000094.1:1619-3817 GCA_964514505.1 uncultured Erysipelothrix sp.
AAAAAAGAATGCATACTTATGCATCCTTCTTTCCAAAACTCTTAAAAACTTCAGTTAATTTAATCTTATTACCATAGTTTAATGAACCAAATCTATATACATATATAGAGAACATTGCCACTAAAACTACTCCTACAATCATAAATGCTGATGCCATCAACAGTTGCATAGAGCTAACGGTTGTGAGCATATAACGAATTGGCATAGTAAAGATTGAAGTAAAAGGTATAAAGGAACTCGCTACAACAATAGTTGAATCCGGCATTTGCAACGCAAACGAAGCAATCATAAATGCTACAACAAATAACATTGTAATTGGAGTTATTGAACTACCCACATCTTCAACTTTAGAAACAAGTGATCCCAGACTAGCGAAAATAAATAGATATAAGATATAACCTAATACTGAGAATAGAATATACACTAATATAACATCAATACTCATCGTACCTTGAATCATTTGAATCAAGAACTCAGGATAACTTCCTTTATTGATTACAAAACCAATAACCCCCGCACCTGCAATGATCATCATTTGAACGACCCCAAGAGTACCCATTGCCATTACCTTACCCACGATTAAGTCAGTTGTTTTTGTGCTAGTGATTAATAGCTCCATGGTTCGGCTATCCTTTTCGCGAGCAATTGAAGTTGAAACACTTTGACCAAAGAAAAGAATCAACATATAGATCGCAAACATAATAATATAAGCCATAAAGAAGCCCTGCATGGAGTCTTTACCTAATAACTCATGCTCTACTTGTATATTAACATCAAACGCCTCAAAAGCACTATCTGGGTCAATACCTGCTTCGACTAACTTATTAGTTCTAACTAAATGTTCAATATATGCACTAATCATCATTTCGTCTGTATCAAATGTACCTAAATCATTAGCATATAAAGTATAAGAGTCCACTCCCGTAAATACCACTACTTTACTAAAGTTACCTAACTCTATCTCCGACTTCGCATCATCGCTACTGGCAAGAATTTTAACATTACCAAACGTCGCTTTAATAGTTTCTTCATTATAATGGCCATCCAACACAAATCCAATATGTTCAAACATATTCGATGGTTCAACTTCGACGTTTTGATCACCATTATCAACAACTTCATCATCGCCCAACAATACAGGAACAAATGTTGCCCCAAATAATATCAAAGCCATAATAGCTGTAGTTATTATTACACTACGCTTACGTGCCATCTCAAGAAACTCAAATGTAAATACCGTTTTAAACTGTTTCATCACTATCACCTACCTCTTGAATAAAGATATCCTGAAGACTTGGTTCATAATCACTAATAACACTAATATCGTACTTGTGATCCAATAAATACCTAACAAGATCATTCTTTGATGTATTATTTAAGTCCACAATAACATAGCGTTTATCAACCACAACATCTAAACCTAAATCCCTGCTTAATACATCCGCTAAATCATCAAGACTAAGATTATTAACACTCACACAAACACGATTTGCACCACGTTCTTTTTTAATTGCACTCAAACTACCTTTAAGGACAATAGCACCATCATCAATGATCGCAATATCATCACAAAAACTCTCGATATAATTCATTTGGTGAGACGAAAATATAATAATTCGATCCTTGGAAATATGATCCACTAAAGCATCCTGGAACAACTTAGAGTTAACCGGGTCCAAACCACTAAAAGGTTCATCCAGAATCAAGATATCAGGATTACTCACAAAAGCCAAAGTAATTTGGACCTTTTGCTGATTTCCTTTAGATAAAGTCTCAAGTTTTCTATCCAGATAAATATCAACTTCAAAGCGCTTAGCCCATTCCTTTGCAGAATCAGTCGCTTCTTTCTTATTCATACCACGCAACATCGCAAAATACACTAACTGATCAAGTACCTTTGACTTCGAATACATCCCACGCTCCTCTGGTAAATAGCCAATGGAATACTTGGAAGCTACAAAAGGAGCCCCATCCATTAATATTTGACCACTATTCGCATTAAATACATCCATTAAGATACGAATTGAAGTAGTTTTACCAGCACCATTTCGACCCAAGTAACCAAAGATTTGACCACTCTCTACACTAAAGCTCACATCTTTCAGTACATGATGATCACCAAAGTACTTATTAACATTCTTAAATTCTAATTTCATAAGGCCTCCTTGTACTATACATATGATACAACAATAGATTAT
>CAZEQW010000095.1:0-3537 GCA_964514505.1 uncultured Erysipelothrix sp.
AACATATTATAAAGGTTCTACCCTTTTTTTACACCCACACCCATTTTACACTATCACACAAGATTAAGGACTTGACTATTTCAATTAACTTTGATTATATGAAATATATTAACTAGGGACATATAGAATAAAAAGGCGCTATAACTTCGGTAGATGATATGAAATCAGCTCTTTAGTTATAGCGCTTTTATTTACTCTAATATAATAGAGTGTATCATGTTAGAGTGTGAATAAATCATCGGGTGTATAGAATATATATTCGTTTTTGTCTTCTATATCTGTATATCCGGATTTAGAAAAGAATCCGAACATATCAGGTTTTAGATTTTTTGATACTTCAATAAGTCTTGAACCAACTCTATGGTCAATACTTTGATTTGACCACTTACACTCATAAACAGATAGATTGTTTATTGTTTTCATTACAATATCTATTTCTATCTCTTTCTTTTGAACTCTATCATTTAACCAGTAGCGTCCAATATCAACGATAATATCCTTGTTAGTTCGCAATAGAAATTGCTTACAGATGTTCTCAAATTCATATGAAACGAACATTTCGAATGTTGGTTGAATATATTTTTCGTAGAAGAGATCTATGTTCATTATTTCTTTAAATGACTTGTTCCTTTCTATGTACTTGTATTGAAACTTGAAGAACTGATCTTTGATTACATATAGACTTCTTTTATTACTTGCAGTATCAAAGCACTTTTCTTTATCTACAATACCTAGCTCAATTAGTGTACTTAGATATGCAGAGAAACTACCTGAGCTATTAATTCCACTCTTTGATTGGATTTCATTATGTCTAGTTGCGCCTGATGCAAGCGCACTTAAAATATTACCATATGACTTGATACTTCTTACTTCCTGGGATAGAAAGAAAGTTGTTTCATCTTGGAAAATAGCTCCATCATTTATGATCAATCTCTTAATGTTTTCCTCAACGCTAAGATTGTCGTTAATCTGAACAAGATAGAATGGAATACCACCAAATACACTGTATAACCTAATCTTATCTTCACTAGAAAAGCGTGGATAAAATAGTGATGCGTCATAATAATCAAACGCTTCTAGCTTCATTTTAAAAGTAGTTCGCCCATATAGTGGCTTTTTGTAAGAAATTGCATCTTCCACCATACCAACATGGCTTCCTGATAAAAATAACTTTAGTTTGCTTGAAGATAGTGTATGATCTACGATATTTTGAATTAGTGAAAGTACGCCTTTATCGGAGTCTATAAGGTATGTAAACTCATCGAGAATAAAAATAGTGTCTTCTTTATCGCTCATTTTCGCTAAGAAGCTAAATATCTCTTCTAGTGATTCGAAGCTATACGGTTGGTTGTAGAACTCAGCGATAGTATTGCTGATTCCCTTAATATTATTTTCCAAGCCTAGTTCATTTGCGACATAGTAAATAGCGTTGTTTCTTTTTGCAACCTCTAATAGAAGTCTAGTTTTTCCTATCCTTCGTCTTCCATAAATTAAGCCGAACTCAAATGCTTTGGACTTAATTTTTTCAGTAAGAATGCTAATTTCTTTTTTTCTTCCAATAAACATACTTTTGCTCCTTTCAACTCTTACAAACATTATACCACTCTAACGTAAAAGAGTCTATCGTGATAGAGTGATTTTGGTTGAGAGATATTGTAATAGGTAAATTAGCTTATATAGACGTAGTAATGCATTGCTTTAATGATATAATTAATACATGAAAGTAGGTGGTTATTGTGCGTGAGAATTTAGTGTTTGATTATGACAAGGAACCATCTAGGGATATATTGTGCTTGGATTGTAAGAGTTTTTATGCGTCGTGTGAGGCGGTTGAGTTAGGTTATGATCCGCTTAAGGTTAAGTTGGTTGTGATGAGTTATCCTAGTGAGAGTCCAAAGGAACGGGGTAGTGGGTTGATCCTGGCTTCGAGTCCTGAGGCTAAGCGTGCTTATAATATTACGAATGTTAGTAGAGCTAGGGATTTACCGTATCCATATCCTGATGATTTGATTATTGTTCCACCGCGTATGAATCTATACATGGAAGTTAACAAGAAGATTAATAATATCTATAGAACGTTTGTGAGTGATGATGATATAGCGGTTTACTCTGTTGATGAAACTTTTTTAGATGTGACAAACTCATTGAGTTATTTTAATTGTGAGAGTGCAGTTGATATGGCGAGGCTTATTCAAACTAAGGTGTTTAAGGAGACGGGTATCTATACTACTGTTGGTATTGGTGATAATCCGTTGTTGGCGAAGTTGGCATTGGATAATGAATCTAAAAATAATAAAGATATGAAAGCTGAGTGGCGTTATGAGGATGTTAAAGATAAGGTATGGGCAGTATTTAGCCTAACTGACTTTTGGGGAATAGGAAGTAGAACTGCTAAGCGTCTCAATGCGATGGGTATATATTCTATCTTTGATATTGCCCATTCTAATTATTATGAACTGAAGGCTAAGATGGGTGTAATGGGTGCGCAGTTGTATGCGCATAGTTGGGGTATTGATAGGACATTCTTGGGTGAGAAGTATACGCCAAAGTCTAAGTCGATTGGTAACTCTCAGGTGCTTCCAAGGGATTATACGAATCAATCTGAGATTGAGATAATTATTCGGGAGATTGCTGATCAGGTCGCTACTAAGTTAAGAAGAGATGGTTTGTATACGCAATCTGTATCCTTGTGGATTGGTTATTCTTTGACTTATCTTGATGTTGAAGGTAAGTCTGGTTTCTCTAAGCAAGTTAAAATAGCTAATACAAATAATACAAAGGTAATAGCTGATAAGTTGATTGAAGTGTTTAGAATGTATTATTATAATCAATCTGTTAGAAACATTGGTGTATCGGTAACTAAGTTATCGGACCAAGGAAATCAACAATTGAGTATGTTTGATAATGTTGAAGTAATTAAGAAGAATGAAGAGATAGATAAAGTAGTAGATAAGGTTAGAAGTGAGTTTGGTTTCTCTAAGATGATTTACTTAAGTAGTAAGTTAGATGGTGCTAGGGCTCTAGAGCGTAGTAAGTTGGTTGGTGGACATGCAGGAGGTATGGTTGGGCTTGAAAACAAAGAGAAGAAAAAGGACTGAGAAAGTATTTGAAGACTATAATGATTATAGAGACAGGCCTTTTGGTTTAAAGTGGGGAACCGCCTTTGCGATTGATGAGTTGAATAAAGTAATTACAGATAATAAAGAGGATGAGAATAGAGTTGTAGAGGTGTTACCTCAAATGAGTAGAGTGGAGATTGATGAGGTCTTGCAGCTTGCTTTTCTTAAGTCTAAGAAAGTATCAGTTCAGTTGAATGAAAGAGATAGTAACGGAAAGTTGTATGACAATATTGTGGAGTATTTTAAAGGGTTCACTGATTTTGAGGGTCTTTATATTGGTGATGTATATATCGAATGGGATTTGATTCGTAATATACGGGTTTTAGATTAAAGTATACATTAAAGCGGGACTGATCATTATGAATCAATCCCGCTTTTTTGTAAATTAAGTAGTTTGGTCTGTCACATGGAACTTGCT
>CAZEQW010000096.1:0-3505 GCA_964514505.1 uncultured Erysipelothrix sp.
CACAAGAGATTGCACATGCAATTGATGCGATTACAAACACATTATCAAATGGTGGTAGATTGGTTTACATAGGAGCAGGGACATCAGGACGCTTAGGTGTACTAGATGCCTCGGAAATACTACCAACATTTGGTGTTGGCGAGGAAATGGTTATAGGTATTATTGCAGGAGGCGATACAGCATTAAGAAATCCAATTGAAAATGCTGAAGATTCGCTAGAACTTGCAGTAGAAGATTTAAAGAAAATTGGTTTTAATAAGAATGATATTCTTTGTGCCATCGCATCATCAGGTAGAACACCATACTGTATAGGTGGTGTAAACTATGCAAGAGATTTAGGTGCTCAGTCAGTTTCAATATCTTGCTCAAGCAAGAGCGCGTTGTCAAAGATTGTTGACTACCCAATAGAATTAATAGTCGGACAAGAAGTTATAATGGGATCAACAAGACTTAAGTCAGGTACTGCAACTAAAATGGTATTAAATATGTTATCAACAGGAACAATGATTAAGTTAGGAAAAGTTTACGGTAACTTAATGGTAGACTTAAAAGCAAGCAATCAAAAATTAATTGAGAGATCCAAAGATATAATAATGAAAGCAACAAATTGTACATATGAAAGAGCTAGTGAACTTTTAGAATTATCAAAGTTAAATGTAAAACAAGCGATCATCATGGAACTTATGTCAGTTGATTTAATTACTGCAATAGAGTTACTTAAAAATAACGATGGAAGAATTAGTTCAATTGTAAATCCATAAAGCAAAAGTCATCTCGAATATACGGGATGACTTTTTTTATCTAAATACTTGCGATAGTTCCATTATTACTGAAGAATATCTGATTTCCATGATTTTACCACATTGAATTTTCAAAAAGAAAAACACCATAATAGTCACTATATAGTGGGTCTTATGGTGTTTTACATTTATATTCGTCGGTTCCCATTTGTAAAAATAATTGCGCACTAAGACATCTGTTCATTAATATTTAAATAGTAGGTAATACTAAATGTGTATAAACCTAATTTTTATATCACTATCCATAAAGTCTATTAAACCAGTAAAATTTGGATGAATCCAAGCAATTATATTACTTGCAGGATCGTAGGGTAGATCGTGTTTCATGATTTGGATTTCTCCTGAATATCGACCTGCTAGTTTATTGTCTAAAGTTATCGTTCCCTTTTTTCGTTCATTATTATTTTTTATAGGAATTGAAGCATCTGGGAATCTTTGAGTTTTTAACCTAACTAAATCTTCTGATAAATCATTTCTGACTTCCATAATTTCGTTTAACATACTCTCAGATCCAGCATTCATTATTACTGGTACATTCATTATACCGTTACTCATATAGTCAGAAATATATTTTAGGGTATCATGATGAGCTTGATTATCACCAATTAATATATCTGTGATATTACAAGTCTTGATGAGTTCAACAGCTGAAACATATGGATTTAATGCACGGTGTTTCTCTAATGTAGGGAGTCCCTCATATCTTGGTAATCGTTTAATATGATCACCTGGAACAAATGCCATCGTATTGAATCCATAACGAACAAATATTTCATTTAAGTTCTTGAAGTAATCTAATGGTAGTCCAGTTTCTTTCTTAGGATAAAAGTTATGCATTACATACATAGCCTTTAAATCTAAACCTGCATTTTGACAGTCAATTAAATATTGCTCGTTGATTGTTGATGCATTGAGTACAATCTTAAAATGATTTGATAGTTCAACAACGTCATTAACGTCTTCAAAACCAAAATCTAGTCTTAAGTACTTAAATCCTAAGTCTTTTAAGCCTTTGATATCATTGTTTTTCAACTTTAATTTCTCAAATGTAAGTGGAGAAATATCTGGAATCAAATCAATATTTAATTCTTTACATCGTTTTAGAAACAGGGGTAAGTCTTGATCTAGTCTAGATAGGTCTTCTTCTGGGATATGTAGTGAAGTGAAGATGTATCTTGCGCCTTGTTTTGCAGCATATTCTATATATTCATAATCTAAATCTGAAAAGTAAACTGATATTCCTAACATATTGTCCTCCTTAGACAAAAGAACCTTTACAGGTTCTCTTCTATCTCATCATATGGTTCAAATAGATTAACCAAATGGATAACTACATAAACTAACTCTGCTTTGTTTAACTTTGTATTAGTTTCATGTTCTATAATTCTAATAATTTCTTTTGCTGTCTCTGTATAGTTTTTATAAGTAGCTAGTATCGCCTTGCTAATCGCAGGACTTAAAGCACTTTTCTTAAACTTAAGAGGTTGTATTAATAAATGTATATGAATTAGTAAGCGTGAATAAGCTATAGATTCTTTATCTATGTTGATATATTCAGCCTGTGTAAACAAATCATCCATACCAACAATGATTGCACTCATTTGTTCTATCTCTTTCTTAGACTTAGTACTTGAAAGATTTTGAAGATAGAGTGCAATATATGCTATTTCTGCATCTGGTATATCAATATCATACTGTGTGTTGATGATATCTACGATGCTTTGTGCCTTTTCAAAAGACTCAGGATATAAAGTTTTAGTTTCTGTAGCAAAGAAAGAAATAACCGCTTCACCTTTAAGAAGGCGTTCGAACATGGCCGCAAGGTGATCTGCAATAACTACTAAGTCATTGGTAGTGAAGTCACCTGTGTTATGTCGAATAATCTCTTCAATTGTATCCATTACCATTACAACAATACTATCATCATAGCCATTGATAATTCTGTGGAAATCATTGGTCTTGGTAAGGAGATGGTATGATTTGTCATACTCAACTCCTTCAGGAAGTATATCTCCTGGTTTTCTACCAAAACCAATTCCTTTTCCTATAAAAATAATTTCAGTTAACATACCTTCTATAATTATGGAGCTATTATTGAGCACATGTAGTATTTTACTTTTTCGATTAGTTTTCAATTAATTACCTCCAAATATAAATAAATTAAATCATGGTGTATAGGGTATGTCAATAATTTAGACTTCTAAGGCTTCGTCTTTAATGAAGATGTAAGTAATTACAAAACCTGCTACATAAGCAATTACAAGACCAATGAAGTAGTTTAACATCATAGTCGGTGATTGCATTAATGGGATAGCAACCAATCCTGATGGTCCCCATGCTCCGGCTGTAACTTTGGATAACATAACCCAAGCTCCACCAAAACCTGCTCCTAAACCAGCAGTAATGAATGGCTTACCTAATGGTAGTGTAACCCCATAGATTAATGGCTCTCCTACCCCTAGGAAACCTGCAGGAAGGGCACCGATAACAGTTTTTTCCATTCGCATATTTTTTACGCGTTTTGCTTTAATGTAGATCGCTATTGCAGCTCCAACTTGTCCAGCACCAGCCATAGCTAATACAGGGAATAGTGAAACTCCACCTAATTGTTCTAATTGTACAGCATAGATTGGAATTAATCCATGATGTAACCCAAGTAGTACCATTGGTAAGAACAATGCTGATAATAAGAAACCAGATAAGAT
>CAZEQW010000097.1:0-3491 GCA_964514505.1 uncultured Erysipelothrix sp.
TCCTCAATTATAGTCTTTTCATTTGAAAATAAATTTACTCCCAATCCCAAACGGTTTCCTTCAATATCAACACCCAGTGCACTCAAAGTAGTCGGAAACATATCAAGCACAGAGAAATCACGATTCGTAAAATTTGCTGTATCTAATGTACTTACATCAACGTTAATAAATGTATTAAAAATAGAGCGGTCTTCATTATTCATATCCTGAGCAAATACATTATTCATAGTATAATGATCCCCTGATAATATTATGGTAGTATTCTCGTAGAAATCCTGCTCTTTAATCCAGTTTACAAACTCTACGATCTTATTATTCGAGCACAGAATCGCATTCGGATAATTCTCCTCATAAATAATATCGCAACTCTCATCCACATATCCTTCGGTAAAATGAGAATCTACTGTCAACATAGTTAAGTTAAAGGGCGCATCAAGTTGAGACATCTTAAGCAACTCTTCTTTAGCATGATCAAATAGCTTCTTGTCCTCATATCCCCAGAAAACATTATAATCTTCTTCGATCTTACCAATCTCTTTATAATACTTAGTATCCATTATTTTATAGTTACCATGTGTCTTAAAATATGTCTCACGTCCACCAAACCTAGCATCTGAACCAATAAGAAAATGATTATTATATCCTTGTTCTTCCAATACTTCTCCAATTGATGTGACACCGTCTAAAAAACCATCCTCTTCACCAAAACTAGTATCTGTTTTTGATATTTGAATAGGTATACCACTTGTTTGGGCAACCAAACTACCAGCAGTCCAAGTTGCTCCTCTAATTTGCTTTCCACCACCAAATCGTTTCGTATCCGAAAATGAAATATTCTCTTCACTTAACTTTTTAAGATCCGGTATGAGATTTACATCATTACCTTCAATATGCATATTAGAAAAATTTGTTTCCATTGACTCTAAAACGATATAAATTAAATTACGTTTCTTATCAGGAAACCTAATCTCAACATCATTAGGATCCACATAGTGAGTTTCATAAATATCAGTCGTTTTAGCTTTATCCAAGAAAAATCCAATCATATTCAAATGACGATCATAGGAGAAAAACACATAAATAGCTATGGCTAGAGAAAATATTAAGATACGATTAAGTGTTACCTTCACATAAAGACTAATTTCCGTACCTTTCTTATACCACCTAGTTGTATATGTTGGATTTTCTCTCAATCGCTTTCGATACCACCAATACACAAAAGTCATAATAATGACAGGTGGTGCCATAAACACAAAGAATGAAAAAAGCGTAGAAAAATCAGTAACACCTCCTTGACCATCACTTAACCATAGATAAATAACTTGATCAAACGGAGTATTACCAAATTGCTTCGCTACCCAACCAGGTAAGACTAATATCATACCCATGCCCACAAATAATATATAGCCTAAAAAATTCTTTAATTTTAAATTCATAATTAACTCCTGTATCAATTCTATCAAAAAAGAGAAATTTTGTCATAATTAAATTTTGTGAAATTTAGGTTCAGTAAAAAAGACTCTGTATTTGCAGAGTCTCAATAGATTAAGTTCTATTATTTGATATAGCATCTTCGTTTGGCTGATGATTAAATGTAGGAACTGCTTTTTCAAGCTGAGCAATTATTTCATCAACTGAAGCCATTTCATTAACCATCTTTCGCAATGAATTAAAATGATCCATTAGAATCTCTGGATTAAGATGGATTGGTTTAGCCACATGAATTAGATTATTAGAAGTTTTCTCTAATCCCTCTTCTGACATCAACAACTCTTCATATAACTTCTCACCTGGTCGTAATCCCGAGTAGACAATATCAATATCTTCATTAGGTGTATATCCTGATAATGTGATGATTCGTTTAGCTAAGTCTAATATCTTAACAGGTTCACCCATATCAAGTACAAATATCTCTCCACCATTCGCAAATGTTACAGCTTCTAGTATTAAACTAACCGCTTCAGGAATTGTCATAAAATAACGAATAATATCAGGGTGGGTAACCATTACCGGCCCCCCTAATGCAATTTGGCGTTTGAACAAAGGCACAACAGATCCATTTGATCCTAATACATTACCAAATCTAACTGCCATAAATTTTGTGTCAGATTCTGTTTGTGACTGCAATACCATTTCATTAAATCTTTTCGTTGCTCCCATGACATTGGTAGGATTAACAGCTTTATCTGTTGAAACATTTAAGAACTTCTTAACTTTATACTTCTTCGCAAGTTCAATTAAATTGTAAGTACCAAATACATTATTCTTCAACGCTTCAGCAGGACTTGTCTCCATCAACGGAACATGTTTATGAGCTGCAGCATGAAACACCATATCTAACTTATGTTTCATAAATATTCGCTCAACCGACTTCAAGTCACGAATCGTACCAACATAGAACTTCGTCTCTATTGCATCATCAAGAAGCCCCTCACGACGCATCATATTTAATTCTTGTTGAACAGAATATAATCCATTCTCATTAATATCTAAAACAACCAAAAGCCTTGGTTTATATTTAATAATCTGACGTACAAGCTCTGAACCAATTGATCCAGCACCCCCTGTTACTAAGATTGATTTACCAACAATTGTTTTAGATATTTCGCCATCATCAAGTTCAATCTCTTTGCGTTCTAATAAATCGGTAATATCAACAGGATTCAAATTAAAGTTAAGAGGTTTATCATTAATAAGATTTCCCAATGATCCCAAAGACTTAACTTCAACTCCAGTTTTAATACATTCTTCTAATATTTGACGTACTCTTCTTAAAGGCACACTTGGCATAGCTACTATTATCTCTTCAATATTGTACTTACTGACAACTTTTACCAAATCATCACCAGTACCAAGAATCTTCTTATCCAATATATATTTGCCCTTTAGATCACGATTATCATCAAGAATTCCAATAATATTACCTTTTAAATTCTCACTTGTCATCATCTCACGAATAAGTATAGTGCCCGCTTGACCACCACCATAGATTAATATCCGGTTTCCTTCTGGTTTTGATAAGAATCCTTTTTTAATATATTTATAAGCACGATATGAAAATCTTATCATCTCATGAGTCAGTGTAACCACAAAAAATGCAATCCCAATGACGTTATAAGGCATACCCTTTATAGCACCCAACATAACAGCAATTAAAATTGCACATGAAGCAACAAGGTTACCCAAAACTACCTTGAATCCTTCTCCAACACTAATTCGACTCCATAATACCTTATTAAAATCGAATATTAAAAAAACTAATATATATATTAGTAACAATAGAAATATCCCATTGTGTATATTACTATAAATTGCAAGTTTATTACTAGAAAAATCTGTGTACAATGATAGCGAAAGATAGTATCCCACTAAAACAACAAATAGATCCAGTAAAAACAACAAAATCTGTTTATTTTTTCTCATAATTTACCCCAGCCCCAAATTACTCATATTATATCACATTATTAACCATTTTTGACCGTATTTATTCG
>CAZEQW010000098.1:0-3458 GCA_964514505.1 uncultured Erysipelothrix sp.
TTATTGTGTTGACATATTAGTGGTGTTGGTATATTATTGTATTACAGTAGTGACACAAGGAGGAGCTTATGATTATTGATAATAGTTCAACGGCTATCTATAGGCAAATAATCGATTACTTCGAAGCTGAGATAGCATCGGGTAGATTAGAGCCTGGTGGTAAGATTGAACCTATACGTGGATTAGCTATGTTGTTTAAAGTTAATCCAAACACAGTCCAAAAAGCACTCAGAGAGTTAGAGTGGAATAATCTATTAGTTACGGACAGAACTAATGGTAAGTTTGTGACAAGTGATGAGACGAGAATTAAGGAGTTGCGTGAGTGTTTAGCTAAGACCACAATAGAAGAATTTGTGGATGCGGTTAAAAAGTTAAATATAGATCTAGATAGTGTAATGGAATTAATAAAGAAAGAGTGGAATGTAAGCGATGAGTAATTTAATTGAAGTAAAGAAACTCACTAAAAATTACGGGAAATATAATGTGCTTAAAGATATCAACCTTAGTTTAGGTGGTGGAAAGATAATTGGATTATGTGGACCTAATGGTGCTGGTAAGACTACATTGATTAAGATGATAGTAGGGTTGTTGAGGGATTACGAAGGTGAAATAACTGTTGGTGGATTTGATGTGGGTTTTGCGACCAAATCAATGATATCGTATTTACCTGATATTAATTACTTTAGTGATACGTTAAACGGTAAAAGTGCGAGTGCTCTATATAAAGATATGTACGCTGATTTTGATGAAATGCGTTTTATTGAGTTAATGGAAAAAATGCAACTCGATTCAAGTAAGCCTTTGAAGAAAATGTCTAAGGGTATGAAAGAGAAGTTTCAATTAGCTCTTTGCTTATCTCGACAAGCGGCTATCTATATATTGGATGAACCTATTGCGGGGGTAGACCCAGCGGCGCGTGACACTATTATTGAAACTATTTTATCTAATTATAATGAAGATGCTTTATTGATTATTTCTACACACTTAATTCAAGATATTGAAATCGTACTGGATGAAGTAGTGTTCTTAAATAATGGTATGGTAACGTTGCATGAGAATTGTGATGATCTTCGTGAGTCACGAGGGAAGTCAGTGAATGAAGTGTTCAGGGAGGAGTTCAGATGGTAGGAAAATTAATTAAGCATGATTTTTTAGAATCACGCCGTAAGTTCGCTCCAGTTATTGGTATGATAATAGCAGTTACTTTCATGTTGATTGTTATGTTTAATAGCTCATTTTACGGGACGGGAGCAGAGTTAGTTCTTCTGATTATGACCTTTCTTGTATTTGGTCTTAGTATTTCATCTTTTGTGATGACTATTATGGCATTGATTGATCTGCTCTATACAAGTGTTTATAACAAACGCGGTTATCAATTGTTTACGATGCCGGTTAAATCATGGGAAATTCTTGTATCTAAGTTGGTGTTAGTATTTATTTGGATGAGTATTATTGGGCTTGTTACTTTGATATGTGGTGGTACCATCATGTTGATTGTGTTTGGTAAGGTTGATGTTCTGGATTATTTTGCTAGTTTCTTTAGTTACTTATTCTCAAATATTGATGTACGTGTGTACGCTGTGAGCTTGTTTTCAAGTGTTGTTGGAACTATTTACTCGTTCTCACTATTTATGTTTGTGGGTAGTATTGTTCATTCTTGCTATGTTCAAAATGGTCGTAACTACAAGATGTTGATATTTTATTTAATAGCAGTTGTACTGATCTCAAGTACTCTTGGTAAACTTATGTCAAGTGATATGGCTTTACAGTTTATTATTGGAGAAGGTGCACTAAATGGTGAAATGTTAGATCCATTAGTGAATGGTTGGGGTCAACTCTTTAGTACTGTTGTAAATGTTGGTGCCTTGAAAGCCACGCTTTGGTTCTCGGTTCTAGAAGGACTAATCGCAACATCATTTATGTATGGAACAATTTGGTTCTGGAATAATAAGTTAGAAGTTATAGATTAATTAATTGACCTTTGGGATTATCTCAGAGGTCTTTTTAATGTTTAATGGATAAAAAACCGTTAGCAAGTATGCTAGCGGTTTTAGTGTTTAAAATAATTCAATGAGTGACTTAATAATATTGGTTGTTGAGATTAGTGTCCCAATTGAACTTAGTACTGTAGTTAGTATGAAGATAAGAAGTATCTTTAAGACTCTATTTCGATACCAACCTTTGATACTGCTTACGTCTTCACTTAATGTAGTAAACTCAGATGTTAGAGGTGGTCTGAAGTAGCTCTCGCTTAGTGCAGCAAACATTCCCACTGCCAATACTGGTGACATAATACCAATCCATGCTGTAGTAATACTAATTAGTATTGTGATGGGATGTGCAAAGGCAAGTAGAGCTCCAACTCCTGATAGTGTGGAAGAAAGGATTATCCATGATGTAAGTTGTTGAAGGCCCATGGATGGGGATTTAAAGGTTACGAGTACTAATAGTGATACTATGATTGCAGGTATTATGAGTCCGGAAATTCTACTATTCTTTGCTTCAGTAACTGTATCTAGCTCTGAAATATCGTGATCGCTGTTGAGTGCCTCAATCATTCCAGGAGCATGGGCTGCTCCAATCACTACCACAATGTTTTCATGAGGTAGTTCGCGTATCTTTTGGGCCATATAGATGTTTCGTTCGTGAAGTATCACGTTTGATACTTCTGGAAATGATTCATCCAAGTCGTCGATTGCAGCCATTAGTAAATCGCTTTGCTTTAGTTCTTCGATAGTATCTTCTGATATTTCTTCTTTACTAAATAAGGAAGCAGCTAAGCTAACGCCTAGTGTAGCTTTTTTCCAAAAAGATAAAGGATTCCAAATTCTTTTTAGTGTAACTTGTACATCTCTATCTATATAACGAAGGGGGATACTGTATTCGTTGGCGCTGTTGATTGCCTGTAACATCTCGGCTCCAACTTGGGTATCAAAATCATCAGCTATCTTCTTTTGGTAGTTTGATAAAATTAAGTTTGCCGCAAATGAAACTAACTTCTTTTGCTTAATAATCTGCTTAATATCAATATCTTCTTTTACTGGGTTTTGTAGAGCTCGTGCTCTTTTGTAATCAAGTTCTACACACACCACTTCAGGTTGAATAGAATCTATAGCTTCTTTAACTTCCACAACGCTATCTTTAGATACGTGGGCTGTGGATATAATATGAATTGTTTTAGTGTCGATTTGAATTGTTTGCATGATACACCTCTTTAAAATGTATCTTTAATATACCATATATCGATGTGTTACTAAATGAAAGAGACGGATATTTTTATAGTAAAATATGTTTAATCATATGTTGAGGGCAATAGGATGTAGTTTCTTGAATCTATTGTAAAGGGTAATTTTTAGTTTAAATGTGTGATTAATACGTATAATAGTATTTGAAAATTTCATGCGTAAGTGGTTAAAGTGTTTTTTTACTTTACAAAGAGGTTGACTCGTGCTATTATC
>CAZEQW010000099.1:0-3455 GCA_964514505.1 uncultured Erysipelothrix sp.
AACTAAGGAAGAAGATATGGAAGAGGTAATGGAACATGAAAACTAAAATTGAAATTAATATTAAAGATATGGGTACTATTGTTGCTGAGTTGGATGCTAGTGTTGCTCCAGCCACGGTTGAGAATTTCCTTAAGTTAGCAGATGAAGGTTTCTACAACGGATTAATCTTTCATAGAGTAATACCTGGATTTATGATTCAGGGAGGATGTCCTAATGGAACTGGAATGGGTGGACCTGGGTATACTATTAAAGGTGAGTTTTCATCAAATGGTTTCCCTAATGCTTTAAAGCATAGTCGTGGTGTTTTATCGATGGCGCGCTCAGCTGCACCAGATAGTGCAGGTAGTCAGTTCTTTATTATGCATCAGGATGCTCCGCATTTAGATGGTCAGTACGCTAGTTTTGGTGAAGTTGTTTCTGGAATGGAAATCGTTGATGCAATTGCTAGAGTTAGCACTAATGCGATGGATAAACCGATGGATGATATTGTAATTTCATCCATCACAAGAGCTTAATTAAGGAGGTTCATTATGGCATATCATGGTGAAACTAAGATAACTCGTGATACTAGAGAAGGTAAGATTGGTGGCGTTTGTGCTGGTTTATCTGATTATCTGAAGGTAGATGTTACGGTTATTAGAATTATTGCTGCTGTATCTATCATGTTATATGGTACAGGGTTTGGGTTGTATCTGCTGTTATGGATTTTATTGCCAGCTAGAGAGTATTAAAAAAAGTTGCACTAACTGTTTAAGTTGGTGCAACTTTTTACATTTAACTAAAGTAAGTAAATATGTAGAAAACACTAATAATGAGCATGAATATAGTATAGTAATCTCTTTCGTTTCTTAATCTAAGTATGCTATCGATTGCCAAGTATATAGACAAGTTTAAGATTAGTATGTCTGCAGCATTTACGTTTTGTGTTAAATAGAGTACTAATATAGTAAGGATAGTTGCTGCTAGAAAAAGTAATTCTTCTTTACTGTTTCTCATGGTTTTACTCCTTTCATCTAGTTTAAATAAAAGTCTTTTCCTTAGAGTGTTTATTTAATACTATTATACCATCGGGAGTTATTGCGACCAAGTCTTCTACCCTTATGCCCCCTATGTTTGGAATATATATACCGGGTTCAATTGAGAATACCATTCCTACTTCAATTGGATCTTGATTGGTGCTGGATATATCTAAGTTCTCATGAACTTCTAATCCAATACCATGTCCTGTTCTGTGGATGAAGTACTCTCCATATCCTTTTTCAGTTATTACATCTCTTGCTGCTTTGTCAATTGATGATATTGGATTTCCTATCTTGATTGATTCAATGGCTTTAAGGTTTGCTTCTAAAACAATGTCGTATAGCTCCTCTAGTTTGGGATTGCTTCCATAAAAGAAGGTACGGGTCATGTCAGAAGCATAGTTTTTGTACATACCTCCCATATCTATTAAAATGGCATCGCCTTTCTTTAGTTTTCTATGGGATGGGATACCGTGTGGATCGGCAATGTTTTCACTAAATACTGCAATGGGTTCAAAACTCGGACCAGTTAGTGGAGGGGTAGATTGCTTTTCTTTTATAATATTGGCTAGTTCTATCTCAGTCATACCTTCTTTTATCAGTAGTTGAAGCTCAGACATGATTTTATCATTGTAATGAGATGCTTCTTTTAGTATCTTAATCTCATCTGATGACTTAATGCGTCTCATGTTTTCAATGAAGTATGAACCGTCTTTGAAGTTTCTGTTGTTATTCAGTAGTGGGATTAGGAATCTTGAAGGTAGGTTTCCATCGATGTAAATAGTGCCACTAGGTAGATAATCATTAAGTAAATCTGTAGGGTTTTCACTGTCTTCAAAAGCTATAGTGTTTATGTCTGTTGGTGTATTGAAAAGTTTGTTTAAAAATAAAGTGGGTTTGTGATTTGGTTTAAGTACAAGTGCGATCATGCGCTCTCCCACATCATATCTATGTCCTGTTAGGTAATAGATTGAGGTTGCGTCATATATTACAAGTGTATTATCTTTTAGGTTTGTGCTTAGTTCATTTAATTTTGTCATATGTTCTCCTTGGGTATATTCCTTAATTTTTCATTCTTTCGTGTTATAATATATATGGAAAGAGAGGTAGATATTTATGAAAAACAGTGGTTTGCAACGTGTAATCATCATGAATGAAGGTTCACTGGCCAATGGTATTCAGATAGTTTTTCCTAATTTTCGTCCGGTTAGTTTCTTTGAAATAGACGATGATGAGGATTTTGTGAGTCTAGTAAATGAGATTGATGTGTTGCCTCTTGATTCTTCTTATAAAAAGGAGATAACATTATTGTTGGAGTTATTTAAAGATTCTCTTGACACTGGTAATGCGAGTCCTATTTATGAGTATTTCTTGTTTAATCACTCTGATGCCATGGATATGGATCAACTTGAAGCGGTTATTGAAGTTTTGAATCAATTTATTGAAGAGGCTACTGATTTAGATAGGCTAATGCACTAAGAGAAAGATTATTTATCTTTCTCTTTTTTAATAGTATTTAGTTCCATAGTTAGGGCATTTACGGAAATATGTAGTTCGTATACTAAGTAGAATAGTGAGACGAGTAAGAAAAGTAGTGCAATAACAAATACTATCGTTCCTGCTAGTTGTGAATTAGCTAGGAGTAATAACATTGATAGTATAGCCATTGTGAAGGCTAGGGCACCCCATATCTGCATGAGTCTAATAATTTTCAGGCGCTCTTGTAAGTTAGTAATCTGTAGTAATACGTTATCACTTTCTTGGTCATTGTGCTCCTCTACGAGTTCCCTGATTAATCCTGCGATTGTTAGGAAGCGGTTTGTGTACGCTAACATAAGTAATGATATTGCAGGGAATATCGCTACTGGAATTGATATTTCTAATGTCATGTGATTCCTTTCTCTTTCATTTCGCTTGAAATATATCTATATTATACATAAAATTAAGGTAGTGATAAAGGAGATTGGATATGCGATATATAATAAATAAGAGAACTAACCCTTATTTTAATTTGGCTTTGGATGATTATGCGATGCGTCACATTGATGTAGATGAGGATTTCTTTTTTCTTTGGCAAAATGAACCATCAGTAATCATAGGTAAAAATCAAAACGCAGTTGAAGAGATTAATCGTGAGTATATTGATGAGAACGGTGTTCATGTCGCAAGACGAGTATCAGGTGGTGGGGCAGTGTATCATGACTTTGGTAATCTTAACTTTACATTTGTGATCGGTGTTGATGATCCAGGTAAAGTAAATTATAAGAAGTATGTACAACCAATTGTTGATGCCTTAGCGAGTATGGGGGTTGATGCTACTGCTTCTGGTCGTAATGATATCTTGATTGATGGCTTGAAGATTTCTGGTAATGCTCAAAGTCTTGCTAATGGTAAGTTAATGCACCATGGTACTTTAATGTTTGATGTTAATATTGA
>CAZEQW010000100.1:0-3454 GCA_964514505.1 uncultured Erysipelothrix sp.
TGCAATGGCGCGAACTTCACCAGAAAATGTCATAAAATTTAAATTCGTTCTTAATTTACGATTAACGCTTATATATAAAAGCATAAAAAACTCCTGTTAATAAACAGGAGTGTATTTGCACTTTGGTGACCCGTACGGGATTCGAACCCGTGCATGCCAGCGTGAAAGGCTGGTGTGTTCACCGCTTCACCAACGGGCCATATTTTAAATATGGCGCCTGATGTAGGATTCGAACCTACGACCCACTGGTTAACAGCCAGTTGCTCTACCTACTGAGCTAATCAGGCAAGTGCTAATTAAATATACCATAGAGAGTGGGTTGGGTCAAGGGATATTTGATAATAATTTTTTATTTATGTATTTTACTTAATAAACGAGCTAAGTTAGACTTAGCCCGTTTGTTTTTATTCTGTAGGTGCTTCCTCTTCAACCACTGGTGGTTGGTTTTGAAGCTCGTCCTTGCGCTTTTCCTCTTCATAGAAGAAGTCCACTATCGCCTGTGATTTTGGCTTGGTAAGGACCTGTGTGCTTGGCTCTAACATGTTTGAACCTTTAGTCAACACTGCATAAACAAAATCTTTATTGTCTTCACTTGGCAACTTGTTGTAGCCATGGATTTCTAAATCATAATTCTTTTGAAGCCCTTTAATACTAAAGTAGTCTTCTACATTTAACTCCTTAGTAACAATATCATATGCATTTTGGATATTAGCTGTAATGTTGGCTTCTCTATTTGATTCAACTTCCATGTATACGCGAAGTGTAGCTGATTTTAATTCAATCTTGGCGTCTTTAACGCCGTTCATTTCTTTTATCTCACTAACAATCTTATTGATGGAATCTTGCGATATGGCCGGATCTAAGTCGTTTTCAAAACGCGAACCAAATACAGGTTCCCCTTTTCCTAACGATGCGCTGATCGCTTGATATCCTAAGAATATTCCAGCAACAAGTGCTATTATAAGGGCTGGCGCTATAATAAAATACTGCCATCTTACTCTTCTTTGGTTTTTCTTCATCGCAAACCTCCTGTGCACTTACAATTTTAGTGTATTTACAATGCTTTATCAAGCAATTTCACTACCAACATATTGGTAAATTGTGGGTTTGCCTGACCTTTTGAAATACGCATTACTTGACCTGTAATAAACTTTTGAGCACTAGGCAACCCTTTACGGTGATCCTCGACTGCCCTTGGATTAGCCGCAATGGCCTCTTCTATCCAAGCCGTTATTACTGCCTCATCTGATACTTGAGTCATATTTGACTCCTTAACAATCTTAAGTGGGTCATTGCCACCTAACATCTTACTAAATACTTCCTTTGCTTGACGCGAAGATATTTCTTTCTTATTAAGTAAATCAATAAACTTCATGAAATGTTTTTGTGGTAAATACTCCGACAAGGAAATGTCACCCTTTTTATCTAATGCAGATAAGAGTTCTTGAGTAATCCAGTTAGTCACAATCCTAACATCGCCACCTGCTTGAATCATACTATCAAAGTAATCCGATATTTCTTTGTCTCTTACTAATACATTTGCATCATAGAAACTTAAATTCAAATCATCTACATAGCGTTCTAAACGATGAACAGGTGTTTCACCGTGTGTATCATTTAGAATCTCTAGGGGAATATGTGTCATTGGGATATTCGCATCTCTATAATAACGATAATCCACTACACCATCTTTTTTACGCATTAGTTGTGTACTTTGTGTACTTTCATCAAAGCGACGGGTCTCACTAATAACTGTTTCATTATTAGTTACTAAATCCACTTGACGCTTAAATTCATAGTCAATGGCCTTTTCTACATTACTGATTGAGTTTAAGTTCTTAACCTCAACTTTAGTGCCAAATGTTTCCGTACCTTTTTTACGAATAGAAATATTTACATCGCATCTTAGTGATCCTTCTGCCATCTTACCGTCAGATACACCCAAGTATATTACTAATAATCTAATTCCATCCACAAACGCCGCTGCACTCTTGCCATCTCTAAAGTCAGCTTCCGTTACAATCTCAACTAAAGGCGTACCAGCACGATTAAAGTCAATGAGAGTCTTAGTATCCTCATGTGTTTGTTTGGCTGTATCTTCCTCTAAATGCAGTCTGTTAATGCGAATAGACTTCTTAGTTTCATTCACATAAATATCAAAACTACCATTCTTACCTAACGGATGCGTGTCTTGGGTAATTTGATACCCCTTTGGTAAATCAGAATAGAAATAGTGTTTACGATCAAATCGCAAGATAGGATCAATCTCACATCCAAGCGCTTGTGCTAGATAAACACCATATCTAACTGCTTGTTTATTTACACTTGGTAATACACCAGGCATAGCTAAGTCAATCTCATTAATAGCTGAGTTAGCACGCTCACCATAACCTAAAGGTGCACTGGAGAACATCTTAGTACTCGTGAGTAACTCAGTATGTATCTCTAAACCAATAACTGCTTCATAACCCATATTAAGCTTCCTCACTTTCTACAATAGTTTCAATAGCATACGCATATTTAAACATAGTCACTTCATCTAATACTTTAGCACTAATATTTAATCCAATTGGCATATTATCAAACTTAGTAAATGGTATCGTCATACTAGGTGTACCACTTAAGTTATTAATGGCCATATAGTTTTCAACAATTAAAGTATTATCTGTATTTGGATCAACATCTTCAGCCTCAATCTTTGTGGCTGGTTTTGAAGAAGCAGGTGCAATGATTACATCCACATCTTCTAACATCTCATTATATGCATCTACAAGCAGGCGTCTAACCTTAGTCGCCTTTTGGTAAACAGCATCCATATTTTTATAATCAATACTATAAGCACCATAGATCATGCGTTCCTTAGCAGAAACACCAATACCCTGACTTCGAGCACTCATCATAAGATCATCAAGATCTTGACTATTCTCTGGTGATAAACCAAATCTAACACCATCTAAATTAGCATGTAAACTAACACTTTCAGCATTTGAAACAATCATATATACCGATACAATAGCACGTGCTAAGTCTTGATTCATTGTCTTCTCAACAACAATAGCACCTCTAGTTTCTAAGTCACTCACTAATTTTTTGAAATCATTAGTTAGGCTTTCATTATCTAAAGCATTAATCACATTACTAAACACACCAATGCGTTTACCTTTTAAATCCATGTCTAAGAGTTCACTATAATTAGGAACATCAACATCTAATGAAGTCATGTCTTTATCATCATGTTTAGCAAGTACTTCCAATGCCAGTGCTGAATCTTTAACATTTTGAGTAAAATAAGCCACATGATCAAGAGAGGCAGCATAGGGTACAACACCATATCGAGATATTAAACCATACGTAGGCTTAACACCAACGATGCCGCAAAATGAGGCCGGCTTGCGTACACTATCACCCGTATCACTACCAATACCTAGTCTTGCTAATTTAGCTGCTACAAGGG
>CAZEQW010000101.1:0-3412 GCA_964514505.1 uncultured Erysipelothrix sp.
GTTTAGGTGGTACACGTGAAATGCCAATTACAATTCGTTCACCATTTGGTGGTGGGGTACATACTCCTGAATTGCACGCTGATAACTTAGAGAGTTTAATTGCGCACTCTCCTGGGATTCGTGTTGTTATTCCAAGTAACCCAGTTGATGCAAAAGGTTTATTACTTTCTTCAATTGAAAGTAATGACCCAGTAGTTTATTTAGAACACATGAAATTATACCGTTCATTTAGACAAGAAGTTCCTGAAGGGTACTATACTACTCCTTTAGATAAAGCTGCTGTTGCTCATGAAGGTACTGATGTAACTATCGTAACTTATGGTTATATGGTTCGTGAAGCGCTTAAAGCTGCTGAAACGCTAAAAGGACAAGGTGTTAATGTTGAGGTTATTGACCTTAGAACAGTTCATCCAATCGATATCGATACGATTGTTGCTTCTGTTGAGAAGACAGGTCGTTTAGTAGTAGTTCAGGAAGCACAACGTCAAGCGGGTGTTGGTGCAACAATTATGGCTGAGGTAGCAGAGCGTGCTATTCTTAACCTTAAAGCTCCAATCGGTCGCGTTGCTGCTCCGGATACTGTTTATCCATTTGGTTTAGCTGAAAACGACTGGCTACCAAACGAAGAAGATATTATCGCTAAAGTACTAGAAGTAGTTACTTTTGACTAGGAGGAAACATGTCATTCATATTTAAAATGCCAGATATTGGCGAGGGAATCGCAGAAGGTGAAATCGTACAATGGTTCGTTAATGAAGGCGACACTATTGAAGAGGATGCTCCTTTATTAGAGATTCAAAACGATAAGTTAGTTCAAGAAGTACCATCCCCTGTTACAGGTGTGATTAAGAAGATTCATGTTACTGGTGGTACAGTAGCAACTGTGGGTGATGTTTTAGTTGAGATTGAAGCTGAAGGTCATACTGCAGTGGTTGAAGAAACTGCGGCTGTTGAAGCTGCACCTGCTGCAGCACCTGTGGCAGCATCAAGTAATTTTGTATTCAATTTACCTGATGTTGGTGAAGGTTTAGCTGAAGCTGAAGTTGTTCAATGGTTTGTGAATGTTGGCGATAGTGTTACAGAAGATCAACCAATGTTAGAAATTCAAACTGATAAGTTAGTTCAAGAAGTACCGGCTCCTGTGAGTGGTACTATTGCAAAGATTAATGTTGAAGCAGGTGTTGTGGCTACTGTTGGTCAAGCACTTGTTGAAATCGCTACATCAGGTAGTGCTCCTGCAGCAGCACCAGCTGCTACACAAGCAGTTGTTGCACCTAGTGCTCCAGCAGCTGTAGTAAGCGGTGAAGTTTATGCTGATAACTCAATTGCTGGTCGTGTATTAGCAATGCCTTCAGTGCGTCAATATGCACGTGATAAAGGTGTTGATTTAACTACGGTTGTAGCAAGTGGAAAACGTGGTCATGTTACTAAGGCAGACGTTGATGCATTCTTAAGTGGTTCAACAGCTCCAGTAGAGACAGTTGCTACTGAAACAGTTGCGGCTCCAGTTGCAGCGGCTCCTAAAGCAGCACCTGCTCCTGTAGTAGTTAAGGGTGATACAACTCGTGAGAAGATGACACCTACACGCCGTGCTATTTCAAATGCTATGGTTAACTCTAAGCATACAGCTCCACACGTTACTTTATTTGATGAAGTTGAAGTTAGTTCTTTAATTGCACACCGTTCTCGTTTCAAAGACGTTGCTGCTGAAAGAGATATTAAGTTAACTTACTTAGCTTATATTACTAAGGCAGTTACTGCTGTTGTAGCGAAGTTCCCTGTATTAAATGCAAGTGTTGACGATGCTACTCAAGAAATCATTTATAAGAATTTCTATAATATTGGATTTGCTACAGATACTCCAGCTGGTTTATATGTTCCAAATATCAAGAATGCAAATACAAAGAGTATCTTTGCAATTGCGCAAGAAATTACTACTTTAGCAGGTGCAGCGAATAGTGGTACATTAACAGGTCCTGATATGCGTGATGGTACAGTTACTATCTCAAACATCGGTTCTGCTCGTGGACAATGGTTTACACCAATTATTAACCACCCTGAAGTTGCAATCTTTGGAATTGGCCGTATTGATAAGCAACCTATTGTACTACAAGATGGTACTATCGGAGTTGGAAACATGATGAAGTTGTCATTAAGCTTTGACCACCGTATTATTGATGGTATGACAGCTCAAATGGCAATGAATGAACTTAAGCGATTATTAAGTGACCCTGAGTTACTATTGATGGAGGTGTAGCATGGTTGTAGGAGATTTAGCACTAGAGTTAGAAACGGTTGTTATTGGATCAGGTCCTGGTGGGTATGTTGCAGCAATTCGTGCAGCTCAAATGGGACAAAAAGTAGCAATCATTGAAAGAGAATTTATCGGTGGTGTGTGTTTAAACGTTGGATGTATTCCTTCTAAAGCATTAATCAATGCTGGACACCGTTACCAAGAAGCAAAAAACTCAGCAGCATTTGGTATTATTACTAAAGATGTTGAAGTTGACTTTACTGCCACTCAAAAGTGGAAAGACGAAAAAGTTGTAAAAACATTAACACAAGGTGTTGAAATGTTATTGAAGAAGAATAAAGTTGAAATCATTCGTGGTGAGGCTTTCTTCAATGATACACACCAGTTGCGTGTTATTAATGGTGATGATGCTCAATCATACACATTCAAGAATGCTATCATAGCTACAGGTAGTCGCCCAATTGAAATCCCAGGATTTAAGTTTGGTGGTCGTATCTTAGACTCTACAGGTGCTCTTAACTTACCCGCTATTCCTAAGAAATTAGTAGTAATTGGTGGGGGTTACATCGGTAGTGAGTTAGCTGGTGTTTACGCTAACTTGGGTGCTGAAGTTGTTATCTTAGAAGGTATGGCTTCAATCCTATCAGCATTTGATGCTGACATGATCAAGTTAGTTGAAAATAACTTTAAACAAAAAAACGTTGAAATTGTAACTAATGCTATGGCAAAGGGTGCAGTTGAAACAGATAACGGTGTTACAGTTACTTATGAAGCAGATGGTAAAGAACTTACTGTTGATGCAGATTATGTATTAGTTACTGTTGGTCGTCGTCCTAACACAGATGATCTAGGTTTAGAAGCAGCTGGTGTTAAGATGAGTGATCGAGGTGTTGTTGAGGTTGATAACCAGAGTCGTACTAGCCAAAAGCATATCTTTGCGATTGGTGACATTGTTCCAGGACCTCCACTAGCACACAAGGCTTCTTATGAAGCTAAAATCGCTGCAGAAGCTATCTCAGGTAAAAACGTCGAGATTGATTACGTTGCTATTCCTGCAGTATGTTTCACAGACCCTGAATTAGCTACAGTTGGTTTAACTGAAAAAGAAGCTAAAGACCAAGGTCTAACAGTTAAAGTTTCTAAGTTCCCATTTGGAGC
>CAZEQW010000102.1:0-3380 GCA_964514505.1 uncultured Erysipelothrix sp.
CCCTGGGTTAGGATACTAAGCAGTTCTGCTTTTTCGGATTCAATATTATGCATGAAGTTATCAATGTCATCATGATTTTTAAAATCTAATACTCCGCTTATTTCTCCATATATTGGGTGCTCAACACTAACATCAATTACGTATACTCCCATGTTTAATAGGGTTCTTAGTTCTGCTTCTGTTTCCTTAGCATTGTGATTTACGGCAACCTTTGCATAATAGCGTCCATCATTGTTTTGAATGATATATCCCTTTGGTGTCGCAACAACCTTATGTCCGCTTGCTCTAAGAAGTGCAATATCTCCTACGATAATTTGTCTTGATACGCCGTATGTCTTTGATAAAGTCGTGGCGCTTACAGCACTGTTCGCATTTGCGATTTCTTTTAGGATCTTTGATCTGCGTTTATCTCCACTCATTTTATCACCTCATTATCTTAATTATATCATGAGTACTTCGATACTTGACAGTACCTATCGCAAGTTATAAAGTTTAAGTATGAGAAAGTGGGTATTATATGAAGACTTTAATAGTTTATGAAAATAAAGAAGAGTTGGGTTCTATAATCTTGGGAATCAATACGGATCCAAATCGTAAGCGATTTGATGATATGGTTGAAGTATTGAAAGAGCACAATGTTGATGTGCAGCGATTTGATTCATCATCCAATAATGAAAAGTTTAGTTCAATTGAGCAATTACCTAGTTTTGAAATCAATAATGAAATAGTTGCGCAAGGTAGATACCCGCAAATATTTGAAGTGGCGAAGTGGTTTGATATTCCTAAGGAAGCTTTTAATATTGAAGCTAAGTCTTCGTTATTTGTGGAAGCGAATACTGCGTTTGGAGGACCGTGCTGTGGTTTAGATGCAGACACGTATTTAGATCCTAATGAAGAAAAATGATATATTTCTAGATACGTTTGAAAATATTGAAGCGTATATTAGACGCATTAATGATTATAGTCGTGAACCGCTAAGTCGTTTAGTAAATACAACTACTAATTCAGTAATTCGTGATCAGCGTCAGAACTTGGATGTTATTATGACAATCAGAAATGCTCTGGTTCATAATGGTGTTGATAATTATGTTGAAGTGACGCAAGAAGTTTTGGATAAGGCAGAAGAAGTCTATAGTGCTTTGCCTATTCATAAGAAAGCTTCGGATTATATGAGTAGAAATGTAGTTAGTTTTGATATTGATGAGAGTATAGAGAGACCATTAAGTACTATTCGTCATACCAAGATGGTTAGGTTTCCAATCTATGAGGATGATAAAGTGGTGGGAATTCTCTCTGATAATGGTATTAGTCATTGGTTAGCAGAGAATATTGAAAATGATATCATATCAATTAAGAGTACAACGATACGCGATGTTGCAGTGCATGATGAGTATTTCTATGAAGTACACTATGTAAGTCGTGATGCAAGTTACTCACAGGTTTTCGCTATGTTTGAGAAAGCTTTGGGGCTTCGTATGTTATTAGTGAGTGAGAGAGGTAAGTCTCATCAGAAGGTATTAGGGGTTATCACGCGTGGTGATATACTTAAATAGGCAATTATGATACAATGACTTCTAAATAAGGAGTTTGTTTATGCGGTTAAAGGGAAGTAAAATTATGCACTTTGTTCCTGATTTCACAGTTATTGACTTGGAAACAACAGGACGAAGTAATCAACACACACAAATAACAGAGCTAAGCGGCGTTAAATATCGTAATTATAAACCCGTAGCCTCTTACACTACTTTAATTAAACCAAGTGATTCTATCATGCCTTTTGTAGTCTCGCTCACAGGTATTAATGATAAGATGGTTAAAGATAGTCCGAAGATTAATGAAGTGATTGATGAGTTTATCGGGTTTATTGGGGATGATTTAGTTGTAGGTCATAATGTACATTTTGATTATAATTTAATTTATGATGCCTATTATAGTTCTTATAAAAGAGTATTTAATAATGATTATAGTGATACGTTATATTTTTCTCGTATTTTAAATAAAGATGCGAGCAGTCATAAGTTAGAGAGTCTGTGTATGTATTATGATATAGATCGTGAAGTAGCCCATCGTGGTTTGCCAGATTGTGAGCAGACCGGGGAGCTTTATATTAAGATGAAGAAAAAGGCACAACGTAATGATGTGCTTTATGTAGAAGGGTGAAAAGTATGAATGTATATGATTTTGATAAAACAATCTATCTAGATGATAGTTCTGTAGATTTTTATAAGTTCAACTTGAAGCGCAATCCTAAGCTAATTAAGTTTTGGCCGCGTCAATCAAAGGCTGCTTTAGATTATAAGCGTAAGAAAATTACGAAGACGGAAATGAAAACTATCTTTTATGAGTATTTTAAAGCAATAAAAGATATTGATCAGGCAGTCTTGGAATTTTGGGAAGAACATAGATATAAGTTGCAAGATTGGTATTTAGCTCAAAAAGATACAACCGATGTGATAGTCTCTGCTTCACCTGAATTTTTCCTTAAGCCAATTTGTGATGAGTTGGGTGTATTCTTAATTGCATCAGATGTGGATAAGTTTACAGGGAAGAATTTACAGGAAAATTGTTATGGATATGAGAAGGTTGTCCGATTTAAGGAACACTTTGATATTGATAGTATTGATGACTTCTATTCTGATTCTTATTCAGATGATCCACTAGCAATGCATGCTAAGCGCTCCTTCATGGTAGAGGGTCCAAATATTAAACCTTGGTAGTTAAAAGTTCGTGTAATACACGAATTTTTTTTTATGTCTTGGAGCTTCTTTATTGTAAGCGGTTAAGTATTACTGTTTAGTAGTATAGATTATAGATCGTTTATATTGCTCCTTACCATACTAAAATCCATGAGTGGGTTATATTATATGAAAAAATGTACGGTAATATCGTTTGACAATTCATGGTATAGAATCTAAAATATAAGTGTCTATATATAGGACAAGGAGGAAATATGAAGAAATTAGTAACGGTTTTATTAAGTGCTCTTGTTTTAGTTTCATTGACAGCTTGTTCAAGCGGTCCAAAGTTAAAAGAAGACCACAGTATGTACCTAATTACTGACGTTGGAACAATTGATGATAAGTCATTTAACCAAGGTTCGTACGAAGGTATGAAGCAATATGCTCATGAAATTGGTGTTACACCAAATTACATTAGACCTGCAGAGAAATCTGACAATGCATACCTTGACTCAATTGAGCAAGCTGTTGAAAAAGGTGCTAAAGTTATTGTAACTCCTGGATTCTTATTTGAGCCAGCAGTATATCAAGCTCAAGAGAAATACCCTGATGTGAAATTTATTCTTGTTGATGGTGTTCCTCAACCAGGTGACTACTCAGTTACTAAAGTTGCAGACAATACTGTTTCAATTCTTTATCGTG
>CAZEQW010000103.1:0-260 GCA_964514505.1 uncultured Erysipelothrix sp.
AGTAATATTGAATAGGAGGCATTTCATGGCTTGTATAATTGAAGTAAGGGACCAGGAGTTATATGTGTTTGTGGGTTTTGGTTCTAAGAAAAATTTAAGGGCTAGTAAGTTTTTTAGAATTTATTTGTCTGAGCCTTTATTTGTGAATAATGAAGTAGTGTTTACGGAATCTTTGGTCAATCAAGTACGTGGTATTCTTGATAAGAATGGTGTTAGGAATAAGCGTGTTGATGTTGTGATAAATCATCGGGTTACGTTAA
>CAZEQW010000103.1:270-3312 GCA_964514505.1 uncultured Erysipelothrix sp.
TCTTTTTTTTATTATGTACCGACTAATTAGGTCAGTTCACTTTATAGTTAGTAATGAAATGACTTCTTTGTTTAATTTAACGCGTGAGTTTGTGGTTGATTATCGTGTTATGGGAATTACAGATGATGAGGGAGTTAGTAAGTATCATGTTTTAGCTAGTGCAATTCGTAAGCAAACGGTCTTTGGGTTGGAGTTGTTCTTTAAGGACCTTGGTATGAAGATTATTTCTATGCAGCCAGCTGTTTCTTCTTTCTTGCAGATTGTTGAGAGTTATAATTTAGTTGATAGCTATGATCCTACTATTATCATTGACGCTTCGAGATCTTATATTCGCTATTATTTATTTAATAAAGCGGAGTTTATTTTGCTAAGGTCGCAATATATTGGTGTAGATGATCCTAGTGAGTTTGTTTCTGAACGTATTGTGCAGATTCTTGAGTTATTGTCGCAATCTCAGTTTGGAATAACGGGTAAAGCGGTGGCTAATGTTAAGATGGTTGGATTTGATAAGCGTTTTGCGATGATTGCTAATTTGATTGAAAAGAACATGGGTATTGTTCCTACTCATATTGAACTGGAACGATACGCTCATATTGCTAGTACTGAAATATTAGATTTTGTGAATAGTATAGGGGTGCTGGTATGAAAAAGAAAATGAACTTATATACTCAGTATCTTGTTGATGAGAAGAAGGGTCGTAGTGTCTCTGGTTGGATGAATGGGCTTGTGTTCTTATTAGCTATTGGTTTGATATTGGGTGCAGTTGGAGTTAAGTTGTTTATTGATAAGGTCAACCTTGCTTCAGAGATTAATACGCTTGAGAGTTATGTGAATAATAAAGATAATATTAAGCGTGTTGGTGAAGTTGATGCCATCATTAAAGAAAATTCTGATCTTAATAAGTTGAAGTCTTCAATTGAGGAGATTACTGTAATATTTGATGCTAAGAGTACATTGAGTAGTGGTGTGTTGAATGATATTGAGTATGCGCGTCCTGTTGGCTTGCAATTGGATACGATGAATATTAATGGGCCGAATGCTACTTTGTCCTTTAGTTCTGCTAATCAGAGGTTGGCTTCTACCTTCGTAAGTAATCTCAAGGATTCTTCAAATATTAAGGAAGTTATCTATAAGGGATATACTTATAATGATTCTACTGAAGTTTATAATGGCGTAATATCTCTTGTATTAAAGGGGGATTTCTAAGATGAGTAAACTTAGTAAACATGAACAGTTTTTAGTTTTAGTACTTCTATTTATTTTGGTAGTGGGTGTTGGTTTGATGGTTGTTGTTCTTCCTTTGAATGAGGATGTTACTTCTATGAAACTGGAAAAGGAAATGTTAGAGTCTCAGGAAGTTGACATGAGAAATAAGATTATAAGTATGAATAAGGTTCTTTCTAATAAAGGTAAGTTGATTAGTGATGTTGATGAAATGTTAGCTAATTTATCTGATCCACTAATGGAAGAGAGTTTTGACCTTTTGACTCAGGAGTTAGCACAGAATCGTAGTGTTAAGATTTCTTCGTTAAGTTATGGTGAGATTCAACCGGTTGCTCCTAGTGTTATTGGGTCGCCTTCTAGACGCTATGAGTATAACTTGATGAATATGATTGATGTTTATAGGAACTATGAACCTGAGCCTTCTAAAGTGCTTACAACTGAGCACCAAGTGCTTAAGCAATCTATTACATTAGCTATAGATGGTTCGTACAATAATCTTAGGAATTTTATATCAGATATTAACTATTCTACGCAAACAATCTTTGTACATGGAGTGTCATATACTCACAATGTCAATATGCAGGTAGATGATCTTGGCATTGAGCATGAAAAAAAGGTGGAAACTGCCACCCTTAATATTGATATTTACTTTATTGAAAAAATTAGTTCAGGAGTTGACTCAAACTATAAGTAAATTTAAGTACCAACTTGCAATAGGTAGTGCATAGAGTGAAGCAATGTAGAGACCAACACATAAGAAGGGTCCAAAGGGTATCGCATCCTTTGAGTCTTGCTTCTTGGTCGTCAGAGCATAGATTCCGTATGATCCACCTATTACTACTGCAATCACAAAGGCAACAATGATACCTTTTGTGCCAAGTAGTAAACCAGAAGCAAACATGAGTTTAATATCGCCGCCTCCCATTCCTTTGGTTAATGTGGCAATTAGATAAAGAGGTAAGCTAATTATAAAGGCTCCTATAGTTATATCTAATAGACTCTTCTTAAAGAAGATAAACTCAATTATCGCTAAGATAATGATTAGGATATGGAATCGATCATAAATGATCATAGTATCGTAATCTATGAAAGCGACGATGATTAGTAGTGAAGCGAAAGTGATATTGGTTAGTGTTTGAACACTATAACCAAATACACTATAGCTCCACATGAATGTTAAACCAGTTAGAACTTCAATTAGTGGATAGCGCCACGATAGTTTACTCTTACAAGAGCGACACTTAGCACCTTGTAGGAAGAAACTAACAAGTGGTATGAGTTCAATGGCACTTAAATCTCGATTGCAAGTATCGCATCGAGAGCGTCCAGTACTAATTGATATTGATTTGGGAAGTCGATCAATTACGACTCCGTAGAATGAACCGAGTATGGTTCCGAAAATGAATATAAGTATGTGTATCATATTTTATCACCATGTTCATTATAGCAAAGAAAGGAAGTAAGAGAATGAGAAAGTTAAAATTCGGAGAAATTTTAATAGAAGAGAACTTAGTTTCGCGTGAACAACTTAATGAAGCTCTTGATAGGCAAAAGGTAGTCCGAAAGCGATTGGGAGAGATTTTAGTTGATATGCGAGTTATATCTGAAAAAGATATGTTAACTACTCTATCCAATAAACTCAACTTTGAGTATGTGGAGAATGTATCAGTACACTTGGATCATAGTTTAAATACTTTAGTTCCTCGTGACTTTGCGACTCAACATAAGATATTACCTTTATATATTGAGAACGGTACCTTATACTTTGCGACCAGCGACCCCCTTGATTTTGTAACTATGGAAGATCTAAGTATGATT
>CAZEQW010000104.1:0-3181 GCA_964514505.1 uncultured Erysipelothrix sp.
CTATCACCCGTATCACTACCAATACCTAGTCTTGCTAATTTAGCTGCTACAAGGGCAGCAGAACCCCCAGATGAGCCACCTGTAATACGCGTCTCATCCAACGGATTCTTAACAAGCCCAGTAAAGGCTGTTCTATTTGTGCCACCCATGCTCAACTCATCAAGAGATGTTTTAGCAGTAATATGAACCCCAGCATCTAATAAGTCTTCCACAAAAGAAGCAGTATAAATAGAAGTATGATTCTCTAAATATCTTGACCCTGCTGTTGTTTTTGTGCCTTTAATATTAACGTTATCTTTAATAACTGTAGTCCAGTTAGCCAACTTACCTTCATTTGTCTTTTGAATATCTACTTCAGATATTATTGCATTATACTTATCCATTATTTATCCACCACTTGAATAACTTCAAAGAAGTCCCCTTCTACCTTAGGGGCATTCTTAAAGGCTTCCTCGTATGTTATTACCTTATCAACCGTATCTTCCCTAAGAGAATGACGCACCTCTTCAAACGGATAGAACTGACCTTCAACACCTTCTGTATCAATCTTTAAGACACGATCAACATGATTCAAGAAAACTTCAGAGTTATCATGAATCTTATCAACAGTTTCCTCATCTAGTGAAAACATAATTGATTTCGCTAGTCTAACAATTTCTTTTTTTTCTATTTTCATATCTACACTCCTATTCAAACACTTCAAATATCGCCGCTTCATTTGGACGTTTAATAATAACAGCACGCGTATTTTGATAAATCTTAATATTAACTTTTAACTCAACATCATTAGTATCACTTGCGTCCAAATGCGACATAATATAACGACCAACACTATACATTTCCATGAATGTCTTAGCGCCAACATTCACTTCATAGTTTACTAAATCAAGTTTATCATCAATCAAGAAAGCTTTTCCAACCAATGACGTACTTTCATCACCTGTAAAGAAAGTTACGCCGCTTCTTAAACTTCTAAACTCTGCCGCAGCATTAGGAACTTTCTTAGTAGCTTCAGCATCACTTAACATCAACCACCCCTCATTATTCTTTTTAAAAGAAGCAGCATTGTCTTTCACAATAGCATCACCAATATAGTAACCTGGTAAGTAATTACCCGGTAGCTTATCATCAGTACTACTTTGAGCATACAAAGCAATATATATCGGTACATCAGATAAACTTCCCAAACTACGTATATACGCTCCTAATTGAATCCCCATTGACTGACCCACTTTAAATAAAGCTTCATCACTCAACCGATGGTAAGCTCCTGTTTGTGAGTTGGTTACTTGATTTCGATTTAACACCAAGGCTACGGAAACACCATCAACCTTACTACCTTTATCTTTATGAAATGCAACTTCAAAGATTCCATTTAAGAAAACAGGACGTTCAAGTTTTACACCATCAATCTCAAGTCCCTCATTGTAACGCGTCATTAATCCATTAGGATTATTAGCACTTTTAAAGGTCATTAATTCACTATAGCGCGTCTCATTAATAACTTGACCCTCTGACATACGATATGAATCGGTACTAAAGTGCTCTTTTGACTTCTCTATTAAACGACGCCCTACTTCCATTACATCCTGTTCACGATAATTAATCGCATGCATATAGCGAATGGGTGACGCTTCAAAAGGAGCAATTAAATCGTATTCACCTTTTTCAGTCTTCACAACTGTATCATCTACATCAACATTACCTTTTTTGTTAGTTCCACAACCCACTAAGACAAGTAAACTCACTATTCCAACTATTAATAACTTACGTTTCATCATGAGACCTCCTTAATAAACTGTTCTTCATCCCATGTTTCAATACCCAACTCTTGGGCTTTAATTAACTTAGATCCCGCTTCGCTACCATATACAACAACACTTGTTCTAGAACTTACACTTCCTGTAACACTACCACCCAGTGATTCTATAATCTTCTTAGCATCACTTCGTCCCATCTCACTTAATGTACCTGTTAGTACAAAGCGCATTCCATCGAACTTACTTGACGTTACTTTATCTTCATACTCAAGATTTAATCCTTTTTCTTTCAAGGACTCAATTAACTCTAAATTATGACTCTCATTAAAGAAACTAAAGACTGATCTAGCAATTACTTCACCAATCTCATCAATCTGTAATAACTCCTCAACACTCGCATCCTTCAACCTATCTATGGACTTAAAGTAAGAGGCAAGCACAGAAGCGGTCTTAGCCCCTACATGACGAATCCCAAGACCAAACAACACTTTATCTAACTCATTCTTCTTAGAAGCTTCAATTGCCCCTAACAACTTCTCAACGGATTTCTCACCCATCTTATCCAATACAAGCATACGTTCTCTCTTGTCAACTAGATTATATATATCCAAAATAGTTTCAAGTAAGCCAGCATCATACAACTGATATACTCTTTTTTCACCTAATGTCTCAATATTCATTGCTTCTCTTGAAGCAAAGTGAGCCAGCGCTTCTTTAATCTTAGCAGGACATGCAATATTTACACAGTATGTATCAGCTTCACCATCCAAACGAACTAAGTCACCACTACACTCAGGACACACCTTTGGAAACTCATACGGAACACTCGATATATCACGCTTAGATATATCAACTGAAACTATCTCAGGAATAATTTCCCCAGCCTTACGAACAACTACAGTATCCTTAACACGAATATCTTTCTTATTAATAAAGTCTTGATTATGCAACGTAGCATATCCAACAACTGAACCAGATATTTCAACTGGTTCGAGTTTAGCATTAGGCGTAATCTTACCAGTGCGACCAACTGTTACAAAAATATCTTCAACACTACTTACAACTTCTTGCGCTGCAAACTTATAAGCAATCGCAAAACGGGGAATACGAGTCGTAAAGCCCAATGATTCCTGAGTTTCAAAATCATCAACCTTGATTACAACCCCATCAATATCATAATCCCATTCATAACGAGTTTCTTCAATCTCATTAATACGATCATACACATCTTTAATATTATCAACAATTTTCATTTCATGATTTGTTTTAAAACCAAGTTTCTTCAAATACGCCATCGCTGCCTGTTGAGTTTCAACACCATAATCAAGTGGATTAACAAGAGTATACCAAAAGGCATCTAAGCCCCTCTTAGCAACAACACCACTGTCCAACTGACGCATTGTACCAGAAGCAGCATTACG
>CAZEQW010000105.1:0-3017 GCA_964514505.1 uncultured Erysipelothrix sp.
TTTGGATCGGGTCATTCTCATATGATTGCTGAAGAATTATATATTAGAGCAGGTGGTTTAGCACTTGTTAAAGGTATATTACCAGGTGAACTTATGTTACATGAAATGCCAAATAAGAGTACTTATTTAGAGCGACTAGATGGTTATTCAGAAGCAATATTGAATCTACACAAGGTAGATGAGAATGATGTAATCATGATTATCTCAAACTCAGGTAGAAATAATGTTCCAGTTGAGATGGCAATTAAAGCTAAGGAGATGGGTCTAAAGGTTATTGCGCTTACTTCTTTAGAGCACTCTAAAGGAGTAACGTCTCGTCATGCTAGTGGTAAGACATTAGCTACTGTGGCGGATGTGGTTATTGATAATGGTTCTGTTAAGGGTGATGCTGGTTTCTATATTGATGGATTTGATGTTCCAACTGGACCTACAAGTACAATTGTTGGGTCTACAATTGCAAATGCGTTAGTTGCTAGTGTAATTGATAAGTTAGTTAAGGCAGGATTTAATCCTCCTGTATTCAAGAGTTCTAATGTTGATGGTGCTGATGCTTATAACGAGGAACTATTTGATAAGTATTATGGTTACTGGAAGTAATATAGATAAAGTAAAAGTCTTCTCATAATTTTATGGGAAGACTTTTTAAGTGCTTTATTTGAAGTTGGGTGCTACTACTATATACATGAGAAAGAAGAAGACAGAATGTAAAGTCACAAATAAAACTAGGTTTTTTAGCTCGCCATCTTTCCTTAGGTGTCTTGTAAATTTTTTTATAAATTGCGTTGGATGCATAATATCCCAACTATTAAAACGTATTTCTCGACCTAAGTAGATACCAAAGGAAACTAATACGATTACAAATGCTGCCAGTATGATCATAGTATATTTATATTTTGGAGTAATGACAGAGGGATCAAAGTAGATTAAATAGTAGAACTGAACGGTAATAATTCCTAATATTGTATTAAAGATTCCGGAGAGTGATAGTGTTAGAACTGCAATAATGTCATACCAAATTGGTACGGGATTGGTATCCATTGAACGATGGGTTAAGTTGAGCTCAGTAATTAGATAAGCTGAGTTTGGTAAGAAAAGCAACCAAAGAAGTAGTGTAAATATAAAAACGACTCCTCCTAAAATAAAAAATATTGGTTGGCCTAGATACGTGGAAGCCACTAAGAATAGCAAACCCACAAATGTTCCTGCAAATAAAATTAGTATAGGTAATAAGGATAGTTTAATATTCCATATCATTGGTTTAAACACTTTATTTTTGTAGATATTAGCGCGTAGTTTTACTAGTAAGTAGGCGCTTAAGTTAAATAATAATGCAACCGTAATTGTGCTGGTATATCTCATGAAATCACTTCCTTCATATATGTTAATCTTACCAAAAAGTCTAGTGCTTGTGGTAATTAGTTTCTGTCTAATCTAAAATACATACACATCTCATTAGTAATCTTCTTTAATCGTTCTTTTGGTAGCTGCTTCTTAAAACAATATATGCGTTATCTTCCGGATGTCTTTAGACCTTTGTAGAAGACACTAAATTAGATTGCTTAAGTTCCTCCATGGTTAGGCTTTGAAATATATGTTTCCTCTAGTATCTCTATATTGCTTTTCGTTAATTTTGAAAGGGATGTGTATCGCAAGAATATGTCTTTTTTGATTAGTATCATTTACAACTTCATCCGTTATTATTGAATATTATATCACATTGTAAAATGCTTACATAAATGGTTTCATTATTGTTTCAATATGTGTTAAGTTATTGAATTAATTTTGTTATAATTATTTTAGAACTTAATAATAGATATTGGAGAATTTATGAAAGAATCATTATGGAATAAGAATTTTACGTTAATGTTTATTGGGAATATTATTAGTGCTTTGGGTGGTGTTGGTTTAAATGTAGCTATGGGAGTTATTATTTTCGATCAAACAGGGTCTATTGTTTTGAGTAACTTATTTGTGTCGATCACAATGATCCCTTCTCTTCTACTTCCTTTACTAGTAGGATCAGTAGTTGATAAGAGTAATCCTCTAAAGTTATTGCTGCGTAATGAAGTAGTACTGTTGGTTATCTTTTCAATCATCTATTTATTTACTAAAAGTTTTGGTTTTAACTATAGTGTTTACTTGTTGTTGTTTTTTATAACTTCTTCCTTATCCGTCGTTAGTGATATATCGGGTCAAAGTGTAACGGCGCAGTTAATGCCAGCTGAACTCATGGCTAAGGGATATGCGATAATGTCTACTATTTATCCAATGGCATCTGTTATTGTTACACCAATTGCTTTAATGCTATACAAGACATATGGAATTGCTCTTATTTTAATAATATATATTGTGTTGTGCTTGGTTGATGTGGTACTTGAGAGTCGTATTGATTTTGACTTTAAGTTTGATACTAAATCAAGTAATGACTTTAAAGAAGTAATAAGTGATATGAAAGAGGGTATTAAGTATATTAATGACTATACACCCATAAGAACTGTTTTTATCTTTTTTACATTTGTGATTATTGCAGGAGGAGCAAACACATTAATTTACCCATACTTTGCGACAAGTAGTCATTTGTCATTAGAAAACTATGCGTTACTTATGACTGTGAACTCAATGGGATATATGTTTGGTGGTTTCTTCCATTATTTTGTGGAGATACCAAAATCACTTCGCTATGTAGCGGCGTTAACGATCTACTTCATGTTTGTAATCTTTGAATCTATTTTCTTGTTTATGCCTTTAGTTATAATGTTGATCATGAAATTTATTCTTGGCTTATCAGGCATGAACTCCGCAAATATTAGAAATAGTGCTGTACAAGCTAGTGTTAAGAATGAGTATCGTGGCAAGGTAAATGGTGTATTTGGTATGCTGATGGGCTTTGCGAGTATAGCAGGTAGTTTGTTGTTTGGAATATTGGGTGAGTTAGTTTATATTCCATTCGCTATAATCATTGGTCAAATGATGTATCTTGCGGTAATAATCATTTTTATATTACCTAGGAAATATAA
>CAZEQW010000106.1:0-2921 GCA_964514505.1 uncultured Erysipelothrix sp.
TTAATTCCGATTAAGACAAGAAAATGGGATAGCTTAGATAATACACCATTTAGTATTTTATCTTATTTATTCTTATATGGCATCACAATACCAACACTTGTAATTTTACTTAGTACTAAAAATGCTATTAACTTATTTCTCTATCTTAGCTTAACATTACTTTGGTTTCTTAGTACGCATTTAATTACAGGTAAAAAGCTTAAGATGAAAGCACGTGGGTTGTATAAGGTAGTATTATACTCTGGATCGATATTGGTGGTGTGGATGATAGGAATATTCCTATTACCGTTTAGCAATCAAGGTAACATGGAAGGGGCTTTAAGTAATAATTTATTTGATTGTGAGGGGAATAATTGGATAAGTGCTCCATCTGATTTTGTTGAACGTCATACATTGATATGTCACGATAGTATTGATAAAGATATTAATGTATACAAAATAAAGATGGGAAAGAATTACTTTAGAAAGAAATTCTCAAGAATATTGAATGTTGATAGTGCAGTACTAAATACACCTATTTACAATGGTGAGCAATATATCTTGGTATCAAAGAACTATATCATTAGGTCTGATAATGAGTTTACAAAACAACTGATAGAGTTCTTAATTAGTGATAGTGAATGAAAAAAGATTATTAATTACTTCTCACATAGTATAAAATGAAAGTAGCGAGGTATATATGAAAAAGATGATGATTAGTATTGTACTATTAGCACTGGTATTAGTGGGTTGTACTAAAACGAGTTTCGAATCAGGTAGTTTTAATGAAGAGTTTGATACTGTACTAGATGAGTTGTTAGTGGAAATAATGGATACAAAGAGTCATGCCATTAATTTCTTCTTTAGAAATCCGGAGGAATTTGGTATAGTTCCTGATCTATATGAAATTTCTTTTGATACAGAAGAGGATTATAAGTTAGATATCGAGGATAGCAAGCAACTGATTAAAAAATTAGAGGGGTTTAAGGATGATAAGCTTTCTTCTCAGCAAAAACTTGATAAGAAGGTCGTGTTAGAGAGTTTAAGAAACTCTGTAGCAATGGAGAAGTATTATGATTATCAATATGGTGGAGGGATGATTGGGCCACAACGATCATTAATGGCTTCATTTGCCTCAGAGTTAGAAGCTTACACATTTAGAGAGAAGCGAGATGTTGATGCTTATCTAAATTTAATCGAAACGTTTCCTATAAGTGTGGATAAAAACATTGAGTTTGAACTACAAAGAATTGAAAAGGGTATGGGATTTGGTCAAGAGGAAGTAGACGAGATCTTACGTGTTTATAAGGATACGGCTACTGAGATGAAGAAAGATAATTACTTCTTATTAGAACACTTTGATAAAGAAATGGATAAAGCAACCTATATTAGTAATGAAGAGAAAGTGGCTTATAAGGCTAAGCATCGTAATCTGGTTAAGAATAACTTAGCTAGAGGCTATGAGTTAGTTATTGATAGTTTTAGTAATGTTAAAACGACCCCTACTACAGGACTTGCGAATAAGCCCAATGGTAAAGAATACTATGAATTATTATTGAAACAAAGTAGTGGTCGTGATTATAGTATCAGTAAGATTGAGAAGTTTCTGGATGAGTTAGAAGTGCAGTCTTTCATGACTTTTCTATCAGTTGGTGAAGATAATTTAACGAAATATATGGAGCAAATGACAAAAGGTGAGTTTGGTGAATTTTCTAGTGGTGAAGAACTGCTGGCTATGATTGAGAAACGTTATACGGAAGACTTCCCAAGCATTCCTAAGCCTAACTATGAGTTGCGTAAGGTAGATCCATCTATGGAGAAATCAGCGGCTCCTGCCTTTTACTTCGTTCCCTCACTTGATTATCAAGATGATGAGAAGCAAGTTATTTATATAAATGGTAACTTTAATAATAACCTATATGGAACGTATGCTCATGAAGGGATGCCAGGTCATATGTATCAGTACTCATATGTTATGGGAATTAAGGAAATGCATCCAATTAGAAGATTAATGGGTCAAAGTAGTAACTCTGAAGGTTGGGCCACCTATGCGGAGCATATAGCAGCAAAATATATATTTGATGAGGGATACCATGGCTTTAAAGGAGCGATGGACACACTGCAAAACGTGGTATTTGTTAAGGCAGATATTGGAGTTAATTACCACGGATGGAGTTTAAAGAAGTTTACTGACTTTATGTTGCAGTACTTTGAACTTGATGCCAATGACTCTGCTATCAAGGATACATATGTTCAGTTAGCCAATACACCAGGAGTTATGGCAACGTATAACTTAAGTAGCATGTATATCAATGATTTAAAATCAATGGTGATGAAAGAGTTAGACGATCGCTATGATGAAGTAGAGTTTCACCGTGCTTTCTTGAATGTAGGTAGTGCATCATTCAATGTTATTGAGGAAGAGTTGAAGAAGTTTATTGCAAGTGAGCGAGTCAAATAAGATAATTTTAAACTAACAAGTATTCTATAAAGATAGGATTACGGACTGTTTAGACACTATTTACGAGTTCGCTAGTATATTATTTATCTATAAATACGAAGATTGTCTTTTCCAAGTTAGGGAATTTAAAGAGCGTAGATTCGCACTTCTTCCTATACTTTGGTTTAACTTTCTAGCGTTGTTATATATATTGTACTTATGAGGTTCTAAAAAAAACACTTCAAGTGATTTATTACTAAATGAAACTCTGAAGTGTTTTTATGTGCCGTTATAATAAAAAGTAGCATGATACTTATCGCACTACTTTAAGTGATTACTTATTGGTGGAGCTGGAGGGAGTCGAACCCTCGTCCAAGCAAGGTTCCACAAATAGACGTCTACAGTTTATTCTGTTCTTGGTAATTAAATAGTATTGAACAGACGAACATTCCTACTTAATGTGCTCTTTAGTTTTCGTCTAAGTCATCGAGCATAACTTAGC
>CAZEQW010000107.1:0-2910 GCA_964514505.1 uncultured Erysipelothrix sp.
TAGATCCAGGTCCTAAAGCATAGAAGTCTTCATAGCGCCAATAAACTTGATTGTGTTCAGAGCGATATCCATCTCGCGCAAAGTTAGATATTTCATAATGATCATATCCTGCTTCTCGCATCATTTCTATACACGTTAAATACATATCCGTCTCTTCATCAATTGATACAGGTTTGATATGCTGTTTTCCAAATAGAGAATGGGGTTCTAATATTAGTGCATAGATTGAAACATGATTAGGGTTTAGTTTAATAACTTCAGTTATCGATTCCTTAAACATTTCTAGTGTCTGTGATGGTAAGCCATACATTAAGTCAAGTGAGAAATTATCAATTCCACACTTTTTAATTAAAGATACTGCTTTTTTCACATCCTCAAAATTATGATGGCGTCCAATTCGAGCTAACAACATGTCTTGAGTAGCCTGCAGACCTAAACTCATCCTATTAACTCCATATCTAACTAACATCTGAACTTTATCCTCAGTTAAAGACTCTGGGTTAGCTTCAAATGTGAATTCATAATTATCCGCTAACTTTGGCTGCAAGCTTTGAAGTAAACTTTCAAGTTGCTCAGGTTGCAAAGAGGTTGGTGTTCCTCCACCAACATAAATAGTTTTCAATCCCTTAGGTAAATCATTGATTTGCGATATAAGACGCATCAAATAGGAATCTGAGATTCCTTTCGCATACATAAATCGCGTGAAATCACAGTACCCACAAATATGATCACAAAATGGTATATGAACATATAAAGAATTAGTACTCACGTTTCATTACCTCTAAAGCTTTCTCTTCAATTAAGCTTTCCACATCAATATCATTGTCTATACAAAGAGCAAGAGCGTACATCAATACATCTGCTAACTCACCTCTAAAAGCAGCCTCATCTAAATCAAGACTCTCTTTTAACTCTTGGGCTTCTTCAAGGATTGCTTCAACTAAGAACTCCTTAGTATCTGTTTTGTCCCATCCAAAGTGCTCACGCATCTTCTGTATAGTTTCAAATATATTACTCATCATCAATCGAAAGAACCACCATAAAGGCTTCTTGTGGTATTTCAACACTACCTACAGCCTTCATACGTTTCTTACCTTCTTTTTGCTTTTCTAATAGTTTCTTCTTACGTGTAATATCCCCACCATAACACTTTGCGATAACGTTTTTACGAACCGCTTTAATATTAGTTCTAGAGATAACCTTATTATTAATGGCAGCCTGAATTGGAACCTCAAACTGCTGCCTTGGAATAATATCTTTTAGCTTACGCGTAATGGCGTTTCCTCTACCATACGCAAAGTCACGGTGCACAATGATAGATAGAGCATCGACCACTTCACCATTCAATAGGATATCCATCTTAACTAATTTAGATTCTTTATATTCTTTAAACTCATAATCTAATGAAGCGTACCCACGGGTTGCTGATTTAAGTTTATCAAAGAAGTCAAATACTATTTCAACTAGAGGCAACTCATATACAACACTCATACGCGTATCATCGATAACTTGTAGATCCTTATAGATACCACGCTTTGCTTGACATAGATCCATTACAGGTCCTACATAATCAGTTGGAACTAAGATTTTTGCTTCTACATATGGTTCCTCAATATATTCAATATAGTTTGGCTCTGGCATTTTAGCTGGGTTATCCACATTCATAACAGTTCCGTCTGTCTTGTGAACATGGAAAACAACAGATGGTGATGTAGCGATTAAATCTAAATCAAACTCACGCTCAAGACGCTCTTGAATAACATCCATGTGGAGTAAACCTAAGAATCCAGTTCTAAATCCGAATCCTAATGCCTGTGAAGTTTCTGGTTCAAATACTAATGAAGAGTCATTAAGCGCCATCTTCTCCAGTGCTTCTCTAAGGTCGGTAAAGCGTTTATTATCAGTTGGGTATAATCCACAGTAAACCATTGGATTAAGCTTACGGTAACCTGGTAAAGGCTCAGTTGCAGGATTATCAACTAGAGTAATTGTATCCCCTACGCCAACTTCATCAATTGATTTAATATTTCCACTGATCCATCCAACATCACCAGCAGATAAACTGCCAGTCTTAACTTCTTTGGGATCTCTAATTCCAAGTTCCACAACCTCAGCTTCTGCTCCTGTTGCCATAAATCGAATCTTATCGCCTACCTTAACACTACCTTCTTTAATTCTAACGTACGCAATAACTCCACGGTATGGATCATAGATTGAATCAAAGACCAATGCCTCAAGAGGAGCTTTTACATCCCCTTTAGGAGGAGGTAACTGCTCAACAATACCCTTCATAACCTGATCAATATTAAGACCTGTCTTAGCACTAATCAAAGGAGCATTAGATGCATCAATACCTAAAACATCTTCGATCTCTTTTTTAACTCGATCTGGATCTGCAGAAGGCAAATCAATCTTATTAATAACTACCATAATATCAAGGTCATTATCAATGGCTAAATAGGCATTGGCTAAAGTTTGAGCTTGAATCCCCTGTGTTGCATCAACAACCAAGATTGCTCCTTCACATGCAGCCAATGATCTTGATACTTCATATGTAAAGTCAACGTGACCTGGAGTATCAATTAGATGAAAAATATAGTCCTCACCATCAGTATGTTTATATTCAAGTTGAACTGCATTTAACTTAATCGTTATCCCACGCTCTCTCTCTAAATCAAGAGAGTCAAGCAACTGAGACTGCATATCTCGCTCACTAACTGTATTTGTATACTCTAAAATACGGTCTGCTAACGTCGACTTACCGTGGTCAATATGTGCAATAATTGAAAAATTTCGTATATTCTTTTGTCTCATAATATCATCCCTTTAAAAATTCCCTTATCTTAAGTGTCAGCGGATATAATCCAATCGACACAATACTACCCATCACTGCTTGCGTTGCATTTACTG
>CAZEQW010000108.1:0-763 GCA_964514505.1 uncultured Erysipelothrix sp.
TGCAATATCTAAGTACAGATTTCGATCAAACGAGAATAGACTAGGATATATATGGCACACAACGGGATCGGGGAAGACAATTACAAGTTTTAAGACAGCGTGGTTAGCCAGTAGACTTCCTAATGTAGACAAGGTTATTTTTCTGGTAGATAGAATTGCTCTTACTAATCAAACAGTTGAGGCGTATCAAGCATATGACCCAACTAGTTCTTCTAATTCACATAGTGGGGTTGTTAAGGAAACAGATTCAGTGCGTGACTTGGCTAAAAAATTCAGAGAAGATTCTGATAAGAATATCATTGTTACATCGATTCAAAAAATGTCTAGATTAGTAGATCATAAGAATTTCGATGCGAAGGATCAAAATATAATTTTCATTGTTGATGAAGCGCATAGATCAACAGGTTCAACGACAAATGAAGTAGGAATGCTAGAAAGAATTAGAGATAAAATACCTACTGCTGGTTGGGTGGGATATACAGGAACACCTAATTTTGAACATGAGAGTCTTAATCAAACATATTATATATTTGGACCGCTTTTACATGCATATACAATAAAAGAAGCAATAGCAGATAGAAACGTACTTGGATTTAAGGTGGAGTTCAAAGAAACAATCGAAGTTTCGAAAGATGCTACTTCAGACGAGATTGATGACAATATTAGAGCAAGTGTTTATGACACTAGTCCCAAGCATGTCGAGCTAGTTGTAAAAAATATTATAGAAAATTGGAACTCACGATCAAGTAATAGGCGATACAAC
>CAZEQW010000108.1:773-2841 GCA_964514505.1 uncultured Erysipelothrix sp.
TATGTTAACAGTTCATGTTGGTGGAGGAAGAACAAGCTCACCTAGAGTAATGGAATACTATAATGAGTTTAAAAAGCAAAATGCATTATTGCCGGAGATCGATAGAATTAAAGTTGGAGCAAGTTTCTCATATGTAAGTAGCAATACTTCCTATCAAGTTGAAACGAACGAAAATCTAGAGACAATCATTAAAGACTATAATGAAATGTTTAAAACAAATCATAATATTTCTGAAGTTAAGGAATATGTTGATGACTTATCAACACGTGTCAATAAAACGGCAAGTGATAGAAAGTACTTGGACTTATTGATAGTTATTGATCAGTTCTTGACTGGGTTTGATGCCCCGGAGTTAAATACACTATACATTGACCGCACTTTTAAAGGTAGTGGATTGATTCAAGCATATTCAAGAACTAACCGAGTTCATGATAGAGATAATAAACCACACGGTAACATTGTTAACTTTCGATGGCCTGTACAAAATGAACTTGAAATGAACAAAGCTTTTGCAATCTATTCAGATCGTAACTCTGCGGTTGAGCAGTTGACCCTGGAAGAACTGATTGAGATTAATCAAACTGGTGGATTGTTAGCAAAACCTTACAATGAGCTTATTGATGAGTTTAAAGAATTAATTCATGAGATTAAGATTTTAACAGATAAAGTAACAGTTATTCCTAAAAGCGAAAAAGAACGTGAAGAGTTATACGTTAAATTAATGCAATATAATGGAATACTCAATAAACTAAAACAGTACCCATATGATGAGAAAACACTGTTAGGTTATCCCAAAGATGATAAGAATAAGTTCTATGATGAGATCGGTATTACAAAAGAAGAGGAAGTATATCTAACTACTGCAATAACTTATGAACTAAGGGAACTAATCGCAAAAAAAGAAAACATAGATATTTCTCAAGTGAGTTTATTCCTTGAACACATTCAAGAGGTTTTGATTAACTATGACTACTTGATTGATTTAATTGCTAAGATGGCAGACTATATTAATGATGGACTTGAGTCTAAAGCAATAGATCTAGTCAAGGAACTTGAGATTGAAGTAGCGAAAATTAAGAGCGATAAAGAGAAGCGTAGATTCTTAGAATTTGCTCGTAAGATAATTTCTGGAGAGTTCAAATTTAGCGCCTATCCAACTACCCGCGATTATAATGAAGTAATAAATGCGATGGAGGACTCTGAACATGATGCTAACAAGAAAGATATTGAAGACTTTATAGAGAAATTTGGGGTTGGAGAAGTAACAAACTATAGAGATCTATATAGAGTAATAAGTAAGCATAAAGTAGGTAAGCAAGATTTAGATAAAAGAAAAGAGATAACATATCTAATGAACGAATCTAGGGATACATATGGAACATTGGCAGTTGAGGAAGTATCTAAGCTAAATTGGATTAATTATAGAAAAGAGTTCCAAAAAGAAGTTCATAAACTAGCAGATAGAGTTAAGGAGAATGAATAATGAAAAATGCAAGACAAATAACAAATCAAATTTGGGAAATGGCTAACAAACTAAGGGGAACAATGGATGCATCAGAGTACAAAAACTATATTCTACCTTTCATGTTCTATCGTTATTTATCAGAGAGACAAGAACAGTACTTAATAGAAAATAGTTTGGAAGATTTTCTTGACTTTGATGAAGCTCATCCTGACTACAATGACTATTTGGATGATATTGTAAATAGCGAAGGTTATGCAATCTCACCAATGTTTACCTGGAAGAAGATGATTGATAAAATAACATCTCATTCAATCGTAGCAAGTGACATTCATGATCTATTTGATAGTTTTGTTGAAAACTCAAAAAGAAATCCTGTATCATCAGATGATTTTGTTGGTTTATTCTCGGATGTAAATATTGGAGACTCACGTTTAGGAGGCTCAACCAACGAACGAGCACAAGCTCTATATGACATAATGACAATGATCAATAAAATTGAGTTTAAAGATGAAACTGGCAAAGATGTATTAGGTGATGTTTATGAGTTTTTAATCGGACAATTCGCAGCAACAGCAGGAAAAAAAGGTGGTGAGTTCTATACAC
>CAZEQW010000109.1:0-2829 GCA_964514505.1 uncultured Erysipelothrix sp.
CTTCAAAAAACACGGACTAATTCCAGTACACGAAACTTTTGCTGATTTAGGAGCAACAATTGCTGACAACTTTAAAGTCACTATGCCACAACATGGCAATTCAGCACTAAAAGAACTAATATAAAATAAGGAGGGAAACCTCCTTTTACTATATAATCTCTCAAGACTTTACTTCCATAACATACATTATACGTAGTTTGGTATTAGTGTACATATATACATGTGTTTATAAATAACTCAATTAAGAGCTCTCATTTAACTTTATCCTTTAGATCTAAAATTTACTGGAACTCTAGTTTGCAATATTAAATGAGTTTATGGATCGTTGTACGACTTACTGTAATCTGTGCTGCAATTCTACTATAGGTTTCATACGTTAACTATTATCAATAATAAGGAACTCGCATTTGCAAAATTAATTACGTACATGGATATTTGTACGACTTGATGCAATTTGTGTGCTAATTCTATTATATGTTAATCTGTAGTACTATCATAGAGCTCTCATTTGCAAAATTACTTGATATCATGAATAGTTGTATTGCTAGATGCAAACCATAATGTTCATTTTATATGAAAAAGTCATATTTTATCAATTTATTAGTTATTAAACTCTAGTTTGCAAAATTACTTACAACTCTGGATGGTTATACTAAAAAAATGCAAACTGAAAATGATATTATTTGTGATATATTTATAAAATTTCACAAATGCACTAAGAAAGAACCAACATTGATTGATTGGTTCTTTTTAATCCCCTTCCCTATATTACAATCTTAATTATTGTCTAACTCATATAAGTAGGTTCTATTATTTATTTTAAATGAAATAGTATATGAAGTAGGTCGGCGATCTGTAATACTTCTGTAGTTAACTTTAACGTAGAAGTCTGTAACTTGTTGATTTCTTTCTAGTGCTTTGTCTAATCTGTCTTCAATACTAGAGTATTCACCTTTATTTAAAGTTCCTAGTTGAGCTGTAACATTATAAGCATTGGATACTCCATCAAATCTATCTGCTATTAAATGACCTCGATCATCATCTGAGTTTTGAACATAGCCAATTGAATCCTTGGCTTTATTATTTCTATTATTTGGAAATGTATAGTTACAATAGCGTCCTTTTCTGTTTTCTTTGCGAAATAACTCTTTGGCATGAACTAGAAATACTCTACTTTCATCATCCGTATATGCAAAGTAATCATACATACTATCGACACTTATATTTGCTTTTCTATTTGGTTTAGTAGTTGTATTAGCATCACATGCATCTACGTTTATAGGCTTGTAGTCTCCTTCAATCTCTTCCGTATAAGCGATCTCCTGATTAAATATTCCATTAATTTTACCTGCTATGCTGTTCCAGTTATTTCCAATCCATAGTAGACTTAAAAACACTACTCCAGTTATAAAAAGTAGTGCTGAAAGTTGTATGTAAAATCTTCTATTTTCTTTTCTCATTCTATTACTTTATCATAATACGGTCTAATAATCATCTTTTTATAACGATTCTATGCTTTACTTCTTGTGAGCGAATTAACTCTTTAAGTGTAGTCCTATTCCATAGTCTTAAGTACGTGTTATGAATGGAGTATGTTGATATGAATCTATGTTTTCTAGGTCTCTTTAAGACACTTACATTTGAGCAATCATTTGATGATAATCCTAAACTATTGGTTACGCTATAACATGTCTTATATAGTCCAGGAATGCTTGTATTTACATTGCTAGATGTTACCTTAATTCTATTTGATATATCACCATCATATTTATCAGTAGCAGATGCGTAATCAAATGGATTATAAGGGTCATTTTCGTAAAGTTCAACATCAGTTACACTTAGGATTGGTTCAGATTGCTTTGTTCTAACTTGGATTGAAGTGGGTTTGCCTAGGTAGTTTACACCAGTACTTGGTATAAATGCATAAATATTAGATGTCCTATCTTCAATGACGCGTTGTCTACCACCTGAGCAACCAACAGCTTTTACTGGAACTTTAAAATATGTTACTAAATCATCAAATTTAGTAATACTGTCTATATTTTTGAATGTAGTAAGGTGTTTAAAATAAGCGGTATTTCCATATGAGTTAGAACAGGACTTCCCGATCATAAGAGGCTCTGAGTATGGGGAAGGTGTAGTACGAGTATAGTGATGTTCTTTATAGACATTGAAACTAGTATGCTTATAACTACTTAAAATAGTATAGTTATTACGGCCAATATCCTTTATGGTTTCACTACTACCGACGTAGAAAAGTGGTATTCTGTATTTAAGTTTACTTTGTTTTGCATGCATCATGATATAAAGATTATAGTCTTCATCAACTTTTAGGTCATTTAGTTTTATTCTAAACTCAAATCCTACATTCTCCATTTCATAATTACAAGATTGAACCAATACAGCGCCTTTTTTACATCGATTCCACCCTTTAAAGTCAAAAAATCTTGTCAGGTTTTTACTTGTAACTTTACCTGGAACTTTGAATGAATGTGTGTTGCCAACTACGTCAAGATGATATTCATGGGTATTAGAACCTGAGTAATGCTGTGAGTATGGTATTAAAGCCCAACCTTCTATGATTATTTCATCTTGAGTAAGGTTCATTGATAATACTTCATAGTTCAACTTGGTACGATCTACATTAGTGTAATTACTACTCGTGGTTAGTGTGGTTATTGCCAAAAGAAAAGCACATACTTTTTTCAAAAAGAATCACTCCTTCTTACTTAAGTATGTGCTTAATTATCTGATGTCCTAACGGCGCCTACGATTATCACTTAAGAAAATGTAATACGCTATATTCATTAAGCTTGTTAGTACAGCTGC
>CAZEQW010000110.1:0-2787 GCA_964514505.1 uncultured Erysipelothrix sp.
CTTTTACCTTCAACCACAATAACTTCCTTTATACTTAACTTTTCCATACCTAAATTATATCAGTTTCATTCCTTAAATAACACACCCACAAAAAAAGCAGGAAGCTAAATACTTCCTGCTAAAAAGGTATGCTTTTAAACGGCACAACCACCACGACGCGGTTGACCAATTTTAATAACTCTGATATCAACAGTCTTCTTCTTACCCATCTTCACAGTCTTATCTTTCTCTGATCCAACAAATAAGTCTGTCTTAGAATCTTGGATTGCCGAACCTCTATCACCAACGATAGCTTTAAAAGGAACGCCCGGCTTAATACCACGACCACTAATTGTATGGTTTGAAATCTCAACAATTGAACACATAGGTAAAGTTTTAGACGATGCGATTATATAATAACCAGCATACGTGATCCCTGGAGTCCATTTTCCATTAGGTTGTCTAACTTCATTATTACCTACACCAATACCGCCTGCTGTACCGCCACGGTCTCCCTTTGGTTTACATCCTACACAGTCATAACCATATCGCGTTATACGCTCAGATGTATAATAAGAACCCGCTTGCGCCTTTTGACCGTTTGCATAAACAGTAGGCGTAGTTGGTACTACAACTTTTTCTTCTTCTAGTTCAACGCGTGATAGTTCTTCACCATCATGATTATATGATACCGCAAACTTACGGATCACTTTACCACGTTTCCCTTCTTTAACCTTAGCACTCATCCAGCTAACTCCTTTAGCTACACCGTGCTTCCCATTTTGAACCACTTTACCTGGTTCCTCTAAATAACTTACTTCTTCAATAATATTTGTTATATACGGGTTCGTATCTATTTTACGTACTTGTTGGTCCAACGAAGGATATACTAGAGCTTCATTAGAATCAGCATCAACAGCACAGCCACTGATAACAGAAGCAATGATCATTGCTACAATGATCTTCATGTATTTTTTCATTCTATGTCCCCTTTCAAAAAGAACGTTGAAACAATAACATAACGCAATTATATGGTCAACTTTATGCGCTTTACTGAGGTAAAGTGTCGATAAAAAGACAAGAAAAGCCACTAAACAGTGGCTTTTATGAACATATATCAAATATGGGACATTATGTGATTAGCTAAAAATCTCTTGAACTCGCTCATTATTGAGCAACTTATTTCCAATTAATACCCAAGGAACAAAGGTCACAAACACCTCAGATACGAAAACTTCAGCTGCCATTATCCAAAACGGAAGATCCAATACATAATAAAGCATCAAACCAATAATCAGACCATTTACGATAGAAGGAAGCAAATACTGCAACCCCTTATTACTAATACGAATCATCATCTCTATAGCGATAACACTTGCCATCGTACCCACTAAAACATCAATCATTCCATTTGAACTAAAAAAGTTCGCAATCAAGGTGCCAATAATAATACCCACTCTATTTTTCTTATTAACTAATACCAAAATGATTAAGAACTCCGAAACCCTAAATTGAATCGGACCATACGAGACACCTTGCAATATAAATGTAATTGCTATATATAAGGATGCTAACAACCCTTGTAACGCAATATCTTTTGTTTCTATTTTCATAACTCCACCTCTTTTTGACAGGCTTTATTATAGCACATAATAGCGATAACTACTTAGTCAAATAAAGAAGCCAAAGTCTCAACCATTACACCCGTTGCACCTTTAGGAGTTAAAGCCGATCCATTCTTAGTACCACTCGTTCCAGCAATATCTAAATGAATCCAAGCCACATCCTCATTCACAAACTCTTGCAAGAAAGCTGCAGCAACGTTTGCTCCACCACCTTTAGGTGCTGCCGCATTTACTAAGTCAGCCACAATGCTATCCTTCAACACTTCATTAAATACATTATGAAGCGGCATACGCCATACCAACTCACGACTCAAACCAACGGCTTTTTCAAACTCACTGTAAAACGACTCATCATTGCACCAAACTCCAGTATGATCACTTCCAAGACCAACCACAGCGGCCCCTGTCAGTGTAGCTACATCAATTATACGCTTAACACCTAACTCATTTTGAACATATGTAATTGCATCTGCCAATATCAAACGACCTTCAGCATCAGTATTAGTTATCTCAACACTTTTACCACCTAACATAACTAAAACATCATCCGCTTTATAAGCACTTCCATCGATCATATTTTCAGTTGCAGGCACAACACAATAAACATTAGCTTTTTTACCCGACTTTACAATAATCTCAAAAGCAGACAATACCGATGCAGCCCCATGCATATCAGACTTCATATTAGCCATTGATGCTGAAGGCTTCAAGTTATATCCACCCGTATCAAAAGTAACACCCTTACCAACCAAAGCCGTGTAATCCGCATCACCTGCACCATTATACTTAAGCACAATTAAACGAGCACCAATATCACTACCCTTATTCACACCCAATATACCACCAGCGCCAATCTCTTCTAAACTTTCATTATCTAAAATATTAATTTCGACATTCTCATCACTAAACAAACTAACCGCATAACTTTCAAGATCAACAGGCGTCAAGAGATTAGAAGGACTATTAGCCAAAGTACGCGCATTATTAATTGCCCCAGCAACCATAGTTCCCTTTTCAATGGCATCCAACACATCATCCTTAGAGATTAACTCAAATGTCTTATCTGATTTCTTCTTATAATCATAACTGGATAAATAATGAGCCTTAGTAAAAGCATACGCTACATCACTAAAACTAATATCACTCTTAACAACACGCTTTAAATCAACGACCGCATGCTTTT
>CAZEQW010000111.1:0-2719 GCA_964514505.1 uncultured Erysipelothrix sp.
TAAGAGTATGATGAAGATGGATGTATCGAGTCCTAAAGCTCTGGCACGACTTCGTAAGATGTTTAATAATGTGGACAGTACACCAATGGTAGATGAACCAATCACTATTGAGCAACTATATGTTCAAGCTAATGATGGCTATAAGATTCCATTAAAGGTTTACAGTAAGACAAACGGATCTGATGGTATTAAACCAGTACTTTACTATATTCATGGTGGTGGATTCTTTGGAGGTCATACAGGAGTTGTTGAGGAAGCGATGAAGCTAATAGTTGCGAATGAAGATATAATCGTCTTCTCAGTAGTTTAGTGCTCTAGAGTGGATCAATAAAAACGCTCAAGAATATAACGGTAATGGTGATGTAATCTTTGTAGCTGGTGATAGTGCTGGTGGTAACTTAACTCAATATGTTACTAACCGCTCATTAGAAGAGAAAATGACATGTGTTAAGGGACAAATCCTACTATACCCAACTGTAAATATGGGAGGGGTTAAAGATGAATTAGCACGCTTTGACATAAGTAAAGTTAATATATATTCAAAACATGAAAAAGTATTACTACCTATGTTGTCAATGATGACTGATTCTGGAGATATGCTGGGGTCATTATTGGGGACTGATGACATTATGAATCCTTATTTAACACCTTATATGAAAATAAGAGATGACCTGCCACCAACTATGGTAAGTGTAAGGGAACATGACTTCTTAGTTGTCGAGAGTTTAGCGTATGCGAATAAACTAGTGAAAGCGGGTGTGGATGTTACTACCATTCTATATAAAGGAATGGGTCATGCTTATATTGATCACGTTGGAAACTATCCACAATCTGAAGACTTAATTGATGAAATGGGAGCCTTCGTTAAGAAGTATGCTCAATAGGAGAATAAAATGAAACTAACTAAATTTATGTTTTACGGCTTCATTGCCGTATTGATGATTGTGTTTGCTTTTACGGATCTAAACATCTCAATGGCAATCTATAATCCAAGCAGTGATTTTGGGAGTTTCTTTGAAGTATATGGAGAACTCCCGATGATGTTAATTGGTGTAATATAAGCTTTAGATCTAATTGTGACTTATGAGAAACGTAATACAAGTATGGATTATGCCAATAGTATTGGATTTGGTATCCTGGCTGTTTTAAATGCACTAATGGGTGGAGTATTGCTAATGAGTTATCTAAAACTAGCGCCATTCATGGTAGCAGTAGTTGCATTAGCGTTTATCACAGTTGCTTATGCGTTCATTAAACTAGTGGACAAAAAGCACTACAGACGATTAAGACAAGTCGCAAAAGTAGGGGTCTTGTTGTCAGTGTTGCCAATCTTAGTTATAAATATAATTAAAATGATTTGGGGAAGAGAACGCTTTAGACATATGACAGCTCCATTTAGTACATTTACGCCATGGTATCTACCGCAATCTTTAACTACTAATAATGAGTTTATGTCATTTCCATCAGGACACTCTGCTAACTCATCAGTAATATACTGGATAACTTTAATTCCTTTATTCTTACCTTCATTGAAAAAATACGAAAAGGCAATATCTATATTCTCTGTTATTTGGATCATCATGGTAATGTTAAGTAGAGTAATTGTGGGTGCACACTTTGCATCGGATGTAGTAATGGGTATGACATTGTCTATCTCAATATTCTGGCTTCTCAAACGGAAGTTTGTAAAGGAGTAATATCATGAGTGTTAAATCATATTTTAGAAAGAAAATGTTGATTGACTTTATTTTAGTTAATCTAATTATTAATGCAGTATTCTTCTTTGTGAATTTTAGAAACCCAAGTGCAATCTTAACCATAGAGTTGATAACCGAAGATTTACTAATGGGACTTATTTTACTAGGGACGTTTGCATCCATTGCTAATCTTATTAATCTAAAGAAAGACATGCTAAAGGGAGTTGTTGATTTAGATGATTACTCTCCTCATGTAGTTCATAAACTCTTTCCAAAATCACTATTTTTAAGAGCTATAATATTAGTACTAATGGTTGTAACGATTGTATTTCCTTGGTTCTCACCAGTTCCATCAATACTTGGTGTAAGTTCAATTTCATATTTAATGGGTTTCTTGATTAAAACCATCTCAGCAGTAGTTGCTGCTATCATGGTTGGATATATTGTGATTAACTTAATCCTAAGTGATCACAGATCTTTGTGTATTTAGTATGTGCAAATGAAAAGGCGATTTAAATCGCCTTTTTAATATCATATAACTCTGTATACTTGTTAATTAAGTAGTCAACATAATAATTAGGATTAAAATCTTCTTTAGTTACTTGCTTAATTAAATCTTGGGTTTTAATCATACCACCATATTGATGAATATTAGATTTAAGCCAATTAAAAATAGATTCTAGATCCCCTGACTCTAATAGACCATCAACATCAATGTCCTTATACATAGCATGCATAAATTGGGCACCATAGGCTGTACCTAATGCATATGTCGGGAAATAACCAATGAGTGCTTCACTCCAATGAACGTCTTGTAAGATGCCCATTGCATCAGATTCTGGGTTATAACCAAAGTACTTCTTATAGATTGAGTTGTATAAGAGATTCAAGTCTTTTGGTGTCTTGTCCATTAGTGCTTGTTCAAACTCAGTTCTAACAAGAATATGAAGGGGATATGTAATCTCATCTGCTTCAATTCTAATTTGACCTTTATCTACATAATTAATACCTTGAATGAACTC
>CAZEQW010000112.1:0-2715 GCA_964514505.1 uncultured Erysipelothrix sp.
GTATAAGCAACTGGAGTTTAAGGTTGAGAAGATTCTAGAACCAAGTGGTTTATTTGAGAAAGACAGGTCTAAGGACGCGCAAGATGTATTAGAGAACTTGTCATTGTTTAATGAAATGTTTATGATTCAACTACAATGTTATACAGAACTTAATGAATACTATGCCTTAAGTCATGCTTTAGAGCAATATCAATTAGAAATGAATGACTCATTTACTCGAGAGTTTCAAATTACATTAGATGGCTACTTTAAAGAATCTACTAATCCTTTCAGTGGTTCAATAGGAAAAGTTATGGATAAGGTAGATTATGCGAGCCAGTTTCTTGTTGAAAATCGTGATGAAGTAGAACTGCTAGAAAATTGGAATGTTGGAGGTTTAGAACATGAAGCAATGTAGTGTATGTGGCAGAGAAATTATTGAAAGTCAAAAGAAATGTCAATATTGTAAGTCGACTACTTTAAAAAGAGTGTTTAATAAAACAGCCGAAAAAGCAAAGGAAGTAATCAAAACGACAGCTGATATTTCAGTTGAAAAGTCTGCTCAATTGAAAGATTTTACTGTTAGTGAAGTTCAAAGGATGAATATGGCTATGCAAGACAAATCTATTGAGCGAAAGAAACGTAAGTTAGATAAGCTTACAAGTGAGATTGAAACTTTAGAAAAAGTCGAAAAATAATTAAGATTAAACTCTATATATAAGTAGAGTTTTTTTCATTATGAGCAATTCTCATGTTTATATAGGTAGATAATGCTATTCTTTACGTAATCGAGTATACATTTATCTATATAGTCAGAGGTAACACAGGTTTGTGGCTACGCTTTTTTGCTACTCTTGTGAGAATTGGAGGATATAATATGAAACCTGAACTATTAAAGCTTACGTTATTACATTCAAATGATATGCATGGTGACTTCTTAGCAGAGGTGCAAGAAGGTGAAGGGAATTTAATAGGTGGACTGGGTCTACTTTCTGGATATATTAGTCAAGTAAGGTCAGAGGAAGAGAATGTTATCTATGCGATAGCGGGAGATATGGTCCAAGGGTCTTTGATTGATGCGGAGTATAAAGGTGCTTCAACGATTGAGTTGATGAACTTTCTATCACCTGATGTCGTTACGTTGGGTAATCATGAGTTGGACTATGGATTACCGCATTTATTGTTTTTGGAGAAGGTGGCTAACTTTCCTATCGTGAATGCTAATTTATATATGAAGAAGTATGGTAAACGATTGATGACACCTTATATCATTATGAATGTAGGTGGATTTGAAATAATGTTTATTGGTATCATTACTGAAAGTACAATGGATTCTATTGCTTTGGATCAGTTGATTGGTACATTCATTTCGATAGAAGATGCTGCTGAAGAAGTTGGTAAGATATGTAATGCTTATAAGAATCATGATATTGATTTGACGATAGCACTAACTCACATTGGTTTTGAATCTGATATTGAGTTAGCTAAGTTATTAGATCCAGCGTGGGGTGTTGACCTCATCATTGGTGGTCATACGCATACTGTTCTTGAGAAACCTGAAGTAATTAATGATATCTTAATTGTTCAAGCTGGTGAAGGAACCGATCAAATTGGAAGGTTTGACTTAGTGATTGATGAGAAGACCAATAGTATACTTGAATGGAACTGGAAGCTAGTTCCAATTAATGAAAGAACTGCTAAACCTGATGAGGCATTACAAACGTTTTTGGATGGATTTAAAGATGAGATTGATAAGAAGTATAATCAAATCATAACACGCTTTAGTGTTAAGTTAACGCACCCTAGGCGTGAGGTTGAGACTACATTGGGTAATATGGTTACTGATGCATTAGCGGGAAGCTTAGAGAGTGATGTTATTCTAATTGGGTCAGGTGCTATTAGGTCTAAAGAGTTAGGGCCTGTAGTTACATTAGGTAGTTTAAAGGCATGCTTCCCCTATGATGATAGTTTATCTAGGTTCACTGTTCATGGTGATAGATTAAGACATATATTTAAGCATATTATGCGCATTGAGAATAGAGATGGTGAAGGGGAATTTTATCAAGTTAATGACAAGATAAAGGCAGTATACTCTGAGTCTAAAAAAGACTTAATAACATTAAAATTCTTAGGGAAAGAAGTAATGGATGATGATCACTATACTATAACTTTACAAGGATATCATATTGCTAATTGCATTGGAAACTTGGGTTTAACTTATGAAGAGTTAACTGAGTTAGGTGAGGGTAAAGTTATGACTACATCTGCTTATCAGGTGTTGGAGGAGTGGTTAAGAGTTCATCCAAATATTAGGGAAACCATCGATGGTCGTTTAGTTTTTGTGGAATAATAGTTAAGAAAAGGATATCCTTTTGATAAGAATATCCTTTTCTTTGTATTTTAGAGATATGAAGATAGTTTTGTAAAGTTACTATAAAGATAAAGAAATCGTCTTAAAAAAACAAAAATTTTTAGAGCAGTTAAATATTTTGAATTACGAATAAGTGTATATTAAAAGTATATTTTTTTGGGCTAAATTAGTAAGTATATAGTAGTAAATAATCATTATGTCTTTAATTGAGAAACTTATGAATGTAGATATGTATTGCTATTTTAATATCATCGTTTATGAAAGCGATACTGAAGGTGCTTGCACGGTCGGTTAGTGTGTTGTATTGTAACTGTAGAATATACAATATAATGTATATTAGGAGGAAAGATGAAAAAACTTGGTAT
>CAZEQW010000113.1:0-2535 GCA_964514505.1 uncultured Erysipelothrix sp.
TATCTTGTGATGGTGTAACAATAGGCTTACCATCTTTAGGTCCTAGAATATTTCGTGATCCTAACATTAATAGCTCAGCTTCCGCCTGTGCCATTTCTGATAATGGAACGTGAACCGCCATCTGGTCACCATCAAAGTCCGCATTAAATGCTGGCGTTACCAGAGGGTGAAGACGAATAGCGCGTCCTTCAATAAGTACAGGCTTAAACGCTTGGATACCTAAACGGTGAAGTGTAGGTGCCCTGTTAAGTAGTACTGGATGTTCTGAAATTACATCTTCAACAACATCCCAAATACGTGGATCTTGACGATCAATTAATTTTTCAGCCGCTTTAGCATTATTAGCAATGCCACGGTTTTTCATTTCATTTACAACAAATGGTTTGAATAGTTGAATAGCCATCTCTTTTGGAAGACCACATTCATACATTTTCAAGTCAGGCCCAACTGCGATTACAGAACGACCTGAGAAGTCAACACGCTTTCCAAGTAAGTTTTGACGGAATCGTCCTTGCTTACCTTTTAAGTTATGTGAAAGTGACTTAAGTGCACGTCCACCAGCACCTGTTACTGCCTTAGAACGGCGTCCATTATCAATTAAAGCATCAACTGCTTCTTGTAACATACGCTTCTCGTTTTGAACAATAATTGAAGGTGTCCCCATATCCATCAGACGCTTTAAACGATTATTACGTGTAATTACACGACGGTATAAATCGTTTAAGTCAGAAGCCGCAAAACGACCCCCATCCAATTGTAACATTGGACGTAAATCAGGTGGGATTACTGGCAATGTAGATAGTACCATCCACTTCGGTTGGTTAGAGGAGTTAATAAATGACTCAACTGCTTCCAATCGACGGATTAATCGACGACGCTTGTCACCTTTTGCATTTTCAAGTTGCGAAAGAATATCTGTTTGCTCGGCTGGTAAATCAATTTGATCCAATAGAGTATGAACTGCATCTGCACCTGTTTCAGCTTTAAATGCAACATAACCAAACTCTGCTTGATAATCTCTATACTCTTTTTCTGTTAATACTTGCTTATAATCTAAGTTAGTATCACGTGGGTCAACAACAACCCACTTAACAAAATATACAATTTCCTCTAAGTTCTTAGGGGTAATGTTTAGAAGTAAACTCATCTGTGATGGAATACCTCTTAAATACCAGATATGTGCAACTGGAGCTGCCAATTGGATATGCCCCATTCGCTCACGACGTACAGAAGCTTTCGTTACTTCTACTCCACAGCGATCACAAATAACTCCGCGGTAACGAACTTTCTTATACTTTCCACAAGCACACTCCCAGTCTTTTGCAGGACCGAAAATTTTCTCACAGAATAAACCATCGCGCTCAGGTTTCTGAGAGCGGTAGTTTATTGTCTCTGGTTTCTTTACTTCTCCATAGGACCAATCTAGGATTCGCTCTGGTGATGCTAATCCTAGTTGGATCGAGGCAAAATTATTAATACTCATAGTCTAAAAGCCTCCTTCTTATTCTTCATCCATATCATCGTAACTAACGACAACTACTTCAGCTAAATCTTCTTCATCAAGTACTTGTTCAGCAACTACTTCAGCATCCGTTTCTTCAATACCCTCAACTAAGTTCATTTGGATTTCAGTTTCTTCTTCATCTAAGAACTTAACATCAAGTGCCAATGCCTGAAGCTCATGTTTTAGAACTCTAAATGACTCAGGAATTCCAGATTCAGGAATATCGCGGCCATTTTGAATTGCTGCATAAGTCTTGGTTCTTCCGTTAATATCATCTGACTTAATTGTCATGATTTCTTGTAATGTATGGGCTGCACCATATGCATAAAGAGCCCAAACCTCCATCTCTCCAAATCGCTGACCACCATTTTGTGCTTTACCACCTAATGGCTGTTGCGTAACTAACGAGTAAGGTCCAGTTGCACGAGCGTGAAGTTTATCATCAACCATGTGCGCTAATTTAAGTAAGTACATAACCCCTACTGAAACACGCTCATCAAATGCTTCTCCGGTTTGACCATCATATAAGACCATCTTACCATCTGCACTCATTCCCGCTTCTTGCATAATGTTAAATAACTCCCCTGTTTGAATTCCATCGAATACAGGTGTAGCAAACTTAATGCCTAACTGCTTAGCAGCATATCCTAGGTGAACTTCTAATACCTGACCGATATTCATACGTGAAGGAATCCCTTGTGGGTTTAACATTACATCAATTGGTGTTCCATCTTCCATAAATGGCATATCTTCTTGAGGTAATATACGAGAGATAACCCCTTTATTACCGTGACGACCCGCCATCTTATCTCCTTCAGAAATCTTACGCTTCTGAACGATGAACACTTTAACAACTTCGCGAACTCCAGGATCTAAATCATGACCTTCTTCGCGGCTAAATACTTTTATATCTTGAACAATACCACTACCACCGTGAGGTACTTTCAGTGAGTTATCACGAACTTCACGAGACTTTTCACCAAAGATAGCTAATAATAACTTCTCTTCAGGGGAACTCTCACTATGTCCCT
>CAZEQW010000114.1:0-2531 GCA_964514505.1 uncultured Erysipelothrix sp.
GGTTCGGTTCCGGAGAATCTAGCTGAGATCCAGCTATCATCTTCAAATACTATCTTTAATCCATCATAAGTTCTAATGTCTGATATCTTTTTGCTAAAGCTAGGGAAGTTATCTGTGTCGAAGAGTTGTGATATTAGATCTTCTTTAATATCAGGATCAAAACTATAGTCTTTTTCTAATACATATAGTTTACCGTATGTATCTTCTAACTCTTGAACAAGTTGGGAGATATTTTTCTTTGTGACTGCAATGATTTCTACTAAGAGTGCTGCGGCGAAGATACCATCTTTACCTGAGATATGGCCTTTGATTGTTAGACCACCACTGGATTCACCACCAATGATAGCACCATATTTTTCCATACCTTCGGTTATGTGTTTAAAACCTACAGGGGTTTCAATGGCCTGTTGATCAAAAGCTTTAGCAATCCTGTCTACTAAGTGTGTTGTAGATAAGTTTCTAACAACAGCGCCTCTATATCCTTTGTATTTTAGTAAGTAGTGGTATATTAGTGAGAGTAGAATATTTGGATGAATAAAGGCCCCTGACTCATCAATGATTCCCAGTCTATCTGCGTCTCCATCTGTCGCAATACCTAAGTCATATTTACCATCAATAACCATATCGCTTAGTTTATGTAGCGTGGATGATTGAGGTGTTGGCAGCTTTCCGCCAAATAATGTATCGTGACGGTTGTTGATGATTTCTGTTTCAATACGAGCAGTATTTAGGATCATTGATAAAGAAGTACTAGATACTCCGTGCATCGTATCAACGATTACCTTCAAGTCTGCTTCCTTAATAGCCTCTAAGTCTAGGAAAGCTAGTACAGCATCTACATATTTATTACGTGGATTGATGATTTCGATGTCATTATTACTAAGAGCGTGATTAAAGTCTGTTGTTTTAACTTCTTTAATATTCTCAATCTCTATTTGTAATGCATCGGTAAGTGTTTCCGTTGCGTCTTTTCCACCTTTTGTGAATAGTTTGATTCCATTATAAATGGCTGGGTTATGGCTGGCAGTAATGGCCATTCCATATTCGAGGTTGCGCTCTTTTACACTATACATAATCATTGGAGTAGGGGCTGCATGATCAATAAAGAATACTTTCTTATTGTTTCCGGCAAATACTTCCGCTACCCATGTGGCGGCAACATCTGATAAGAATCTTCTGTCATAACCAATACACACCGCATCGGTAGTCATAATATTACATAATGCTTGTGTTAATATTTGTGCGTTTTCTTTAGTGAAGCCATCGGCAATTATGGCGCGCCAACCTCCAGTACCAAACTTAATCATAAAAAATCACCTTCCTTGAGACTATAATGTAAGCGTTACCGGGAAAATATGCAAATAAATGGCGGATTATACACAAAAGTATTGTATATTAGGTTGTGATTAACGGTAATAATTGATAATATTTAGATAGTAATGTAAGCGTTAACAAGGAGGAAATATGAAGAAATTACTAAAAGTAGTATTGTTGTCACTAGTGGCTCTTTCGCTAGCAGCTTGTTCATCTGATAAAGGTGGTAAAGATGAGGGTGCTAATGAGTTAACTTTATACTCACCTCACCCTGCAGAAACGATCAACTTAATTGTTGAAGAATTCCAAAAGGACACTGGAATTAAAGTTAATGTTGTTGCAGCTGGTACTGGTGAATTGTTACAACGTGTTAAGGCAGAAGATGGAAATGCATTAGGAGATGTTCTATGGGGTGGAGGCGCTGAGTCACTAGCTTCATTTACTGACTATTTCGAAAGCTATAAGTCAAAAGAACTAGACAATATCGATCCAATGTATTATGATTCAGAATACAAGTGGATTGGCGAGAGTCCATTACCAATGGTTATCATGTATAACACAAACTTGGTTAAGGCTGAAGATGTTCCAACTAGTTGGAAAGATTTATTAAAGCCTGAGTTCAAAGGTAAAATTGCTATGGCAGACCCTTCTAAGAGTGGTTCCGCTTATACAATCATGGCAACTATGATTGAAGCATATGGTGGAGATCCAGCTGGTTGGGATTTCATTAAAGATTTCTACGCTAACTTAGATGGTAAAGTATTAGATAGTTCATCTGGTGTATATAAAGGTGTAGCAGATGGAGAATATTCAATTGGATTAACGCTAGAAAAAGAAGCTATTAAGTTTGAATTAGCTGGCGCGGATACTAAGATTGTTTATCCTGCAGAGGGAACATCAGCAATTCCAGATGGTGTAGCTTTAATTAAAGGTGCTAAGAACGAAGAAAATGCTAAGCGATTCATCGACTATGTACTAAGTAAAGAAACACAAGCGATTATGTCTGAAAAATTAAGCCGTCGTTCAATTAGAAAAGACGCAGAAGCTCCAGAAGGTCTTGGTGCTTTAGCAGACATTCCATTAGTTAATTATGACTTTGAGTGGGCAGCTTCACAAAAAGATGCTAACTTAGAAACATGGAAAAACATCGTTATTGGTAAAAAATAACATTTAAAGTATACGCAAAAAGAGGGTTTCCTCTTTTTGTGTATTTATAA
>CAZEQW010000115.1:0-2495 GCA_964514505.1 uncultured Erysipelothrix sp.
CCAACTCCAGTATTACCACTAGTTGCCTCAATGATCAAAGAATCCTTATTAATTCTACCATCATCTAAAGCATCCATTATCATCGCCTTAGCAATACGATCCTTAACACTACCTCCAGGATTAAAACTCTCTAACTTTGCATAAACATTACCAGATAAATTACTTAACTTTAAGATGGGTGTTTCCCCTACTAAATCTAATACACTAGAATATACTTTACTCATATAAACCACCTTTCCATGTAATCTAATATAATAAATTACAAATACAATAGCAATCGATGTGCCTAAACATTGATATTAAATAATGAGTTTGTTATAATACAAAAGCACAATAAAATGCACCTATGGCGGAATTGGTAGACGCGCACGCTTGAGGGGCGTGTGAAGTAATTCATGAGAGTTCAAGTCTCTCTAGGTGCACCATGTTAAACTAACACTCACTGAAATAGTGGGTTTTTTTATTGTCATATTTACTAAGACACTCATTTACTCATCATCACACACTAAGAAAAACCTCTATAATTTAAAAAAGTGATAGACTTAACTATCACTTTTTTAAATAAATGACCTATAGAATAAATCAAGGATTATAAATCTTCTACAACATCCTCAACCGCTTCTTTAGCATCATTGAAAGCTGATTTAGCTTTACCTTTTCCAGTATCAAAGAGGCCCTCAACTTGCATACCTACATCGTCCGTTGCCGAGCCAACAATACGTTTGATGCGACCTGTAATTTCGTCGGTCACACCTACTTTCTTAAGGTACTCATAGATAGCTACACTTCCTGCAGCTGTCAGTAACATTAATCCAAGTCTTTTCATTTTACTACCTCCTTTATATAAAAAATATACCACTTTAATTATCAATTTATAACTATGATGCATATTATTTATTATGTATTTAACCATTTCATTCATGATATAATACATTCAAAGTGAGGTGAAGCATGAAAGTACTATTTGTATGCCTTGGTAATATATGTAGATCACCTATGGCAGAAGCTATCTTTAGAGATTTGGCTCAAAAGCAAGATTTGAAAGTCATTGTGGATTCCGCTGGAACATCTGGTTGGCATGTTGGTAATAAGCCCCATAAAGGCACTCGTAAGATATTAGATGAGTTATCTATATCTTATGAGGGTATGGAAGGTAGAGGGTTAAGCGAACGTGACTTTTATGAGTTTGATTATCTTATTGGCATGGATAATCAAAATGTAAAAGATATGTTGTCTATTGCGCCTACTAATATGAAGCACAAAGTATTTCTTTTCTTAGATATACTAACTGATTATAAAGGTGTAGATGTGCCTGACCCATACTATACAGGTGACTTTGATGAGACACGTGATTTAGTCAGCAAAGCATCCCAAGCTTGGATAGATAAACTAAAGAAGTCCCTAGCAGAACGCTAAGGACTTCTTTTTACTTGTACATTTTCTTTAAATAAATCTCTAATAAACCATCATTAACTAAATGTTCCTCATAAATAAAATCAGGCAACAAATGTTTAAATAGGGTTGTATAACCACCCGTTAATAAACGCGTACATGGTTGACCAACTTCTTTTTCAATACGATTAGCCAAACCTTCAATTTGAGCTACAGTACCATAAAGCATTCCAGATTGAATCGCATGAATCGTACCCTTACCCATTACTGAATCCGGTAAAATTAAATCAACCTTAGGTAATTGAGGTATCTTATCAACCATAGATTGCAAAGACACACCCATTCCAGGAAGGATAATACCACCCTCATACTCATTCTTTTCATTAACTAAAGTAATCTTTGATGCCGTACCTATGTCAGCGATAATAACTGGTGTCTTAACTTTTGTATAGGCTCCTACAAATGTAGCGATTAAGTCAGCACCTAACTCAAGTGGGTTCTTAATATTAATCACAACACCATCAATAGTAGAACCATTTATAAAGATAGGCTTAATACCATAAGTATTTTCAAATGCTAAACACACATCATCTAAGATTGATGGAACCACACACGATATGATTATACTTTCAACTTCTAAATTAAGTTGCTGCAACAAAGCCTCCAATAACACCTGGGTATTATTTCTAAATGTCAGAACACGATGTTCAAATAAAAGATTACGATCTTTATCATAACCTACAAATACTGTATTAGAATTTCCTATATCCACTGTTAATATCATGTGTATCACTCCACTTCCCTATCACAATACACTAAATATTAAAATGTTTCAAGTCGATAAAACACTGGTAATACCGGTTACTTTTAGTCTGCTAAAATATCCGATTGATGCTATTGAAATAGGCAAACTAACTTCAACTTCATAGCGGTCGTTAACTTTACTAAACGTCGTAGTACAATCATTACATATCGTACTATTATCTGTATGTATACTTACTAAATCCAAGTCACCATCGTAATCCTCGACCATACTGACAACATAGTCCAAATATAAATGGCCTCTATGAATTTGATTAGAGACATTAGCAAACTGAACTAAG
>CAZEQW010000116.1:0-2478 GCA_964514505.1 uncultured Erysipelothrix sp.
ATCTGTATGCTTACATATGAATAGGACTGATTCAACAAGTTCCTTATTTCTTCTTTCTCCATCTTTTAATCCAACTATAATAATTAAAGATACAATATTGTTTTTCCAATTTAGAGCATTCTTAAGTTTAGCAATATAAATAAAACTGTCGCCTTCAATGATTGCATGAGGCATAGCAATGTTTTTTGCAATTACAGTAGAACTCTTAAATTCTCTATCTATAAATCTATCTAGTTCTTCTTCCTTTATTAAGTTCTGTTCAATTAATTCTTTCCCAATTATTTCAATACTTTCAAATCTATCCTCTGACTCTAAATTTGAAACGAAGTTCTCTTTTTTCACATACTGAGCAAGAATATTTCTGGAATTTTGTAATTGGATTTCAATGTCCAAAGCAATAGAATCCATGTGTTTATAATCAAACCATATATGTTTATTACTTTTCGTATGCCTATCCGTTATCATGATCCGAATTAACATCAATAATCTTAGTTATTTTACCTCTCTCTAAAGAATTGTTTAAGATCATCTTTACATACTCTTTAACTCCATTTGATTCATTGATATCCAAACCCAATGAGTAAACGTCACTCTTTAAATTCGAGGCTAATGATGTTGCAAAGTGAAGAGTTATATAATCTGTTTCTTCGGGTTGTATAGTTATTTCCAACCTAGTACTCAAGAAATTACAGAATTCAACAGAGAAGAAATAGGCTAATCTTTGGCTTGCTTTTATTTCTTGTAACTTACTATTGTCAATAATAGAAGTCTTACTATTAAGAATATAGCCAGACATACTTGTTATGATGTGGTAAATGAGATTATTATTTAATTTTTCATCATCGCTTAACCTAAAACCAAACTTACTGTCTATATCCTTCAATACTACTGAAACAATATTATTTATTTTTTTTATAGAATCTATATTGAACTCATGAACATTAATGCTTTCTGCTGCAAGAATCACTAACCAATATTTCAGTTCGTTGTCGTTAATCTTAAGTGAAAAGTTCTTCTCCAAATAATTCTTTAGATCATCTACAGTAATTAATAATTTAGAACTATCACGCATTGCTATTAAGTTTAGTGCTTCAGAATCTTGAATAATATTTCCACTTAAGCTTCTTAAAATACTGATTAAAATATATTTTGATTGCTGAATAATTACTCTGTTTTCATTGTCATTATTATCAAGTAATTGAAGATATCTACGTATACTGTTGAAATACTCCGTTTGATATAGAGGTAACACATCAGAGATTTCTTCATTGTTTGTAAAAACATCGTGGAACAGATTTCGAATCATTAATTCATTTCCATGCAGAACAAATGAGTCTTTCTCATATTTAATTTTCACACCATATAATTCATTAATCAGAGCATCTAGTCGGTCTATATCTCGTAACACGGATGCTTTACTCAGAAAGAACTTGTTTTCAAGATGCTCAACTTGTAGTTTGTCCTCTCTCAATATCGAAATTAGTATATACCTTTGTAGATCGTTAAACTCGGATATTCTTGAAACATAGTCATATAATGAATGTTCATCTTTTACAATTAATCTATACCCTTTACCATACTCTGATACTATTTCGAAAGTATTACTGTCAACATTCGCATTGATCCCATTAATATACCGAATAACAGTTCTTTCACTAACACCAAGGAATAGGGAAAGCTGTTCCAATGTTGAGTTAAATGTCCTATTTTTGCTCAAATATTGAATTAATCTATATTGTTTTTTTTCCATATTTCCTCCTGCAAACATATCTTACCAAATGTAAGCGATTAATTTTATCACTTATTGTCACATTATTACTCTAAATTATGACATTGTATAAAGAAATAGTTAATTTCTATTATTTAAGGTTTAAAAAAACTGAAATTGATAACTACTTCGACATCAATTTCAGTCACGAAACTATAATATTAAAAATGAATTTTTTAACACACTAGCTATTCATCCATTCACCCCTAAGTAAACCATAAGCATATACATCATGATACTTACCATCACGATATACCATATTTCGAAGCGTTCCCTCTTTAGTGAAACCCATCTTCTCATATAAACCAATGGCACGCTCATTAAATGAAAACACATGCAAATATAGTCGTTCTAGATTAAGACCCTCAAAGCCCCACTCTAGCAACTGCTTCATAATCAATGTACCAAACCCTTTACTCCAATATGTAGAATCACCAATTACAATTGATAACTCTGCATGACGATTTCGCATATCAGCATTCATAATGGCACAGGTACCAATAGGCTTATTATTATGTAAGACTAAATAAGTATACCCTTCGACCATTCGAACACTCCATGCTTCAATCTCACTCAGTGATCTTGGTCTTAGAAACTCTGATTGATCATACTTAGCTACCAAAGGATCATTACGCCAATTATAGTAATATGGAATATGTTCTGCTTCAAACTTAATAAACTTCAACATACTTAAACCAACCTTTCAAAGG
>CAZEQW010000117.1:0-2418 GCA_964514505.1 uncultured Erysipelothrix sp.
GGCCAATCTCATTATTAACACCCTTTATAAAATCATAAATATCAAGACTCAAACCTAATCCCACGGCCTTCGCCTCTACTAAACTATTTCCATAATAAACAGTCTTAATATTAGTGAAGCCAATCGCACCCAAACACATCGCGCAAGGGTGACCACTAGCAACTAAAACACAATCTGATAGGTCATTTGTATTCAATAACTTCTGAGCTTTACGTATTGCAATCATTTCTGCATGAGCACTAACATCCTTTGTTAGATGTGTTTCATTAACACCCTCAGCAATTATCTTATCATTATGAACAATACACGCCCCAAAGGGTTGCCCATTTTTAACTACATTATCAATCGCCAATGAATTCACATAGCGCATATACTTTTCCATAAAATCACCTCTACTTATATTTTAACATTATTATCCATCTTAATAAGAAAACTGCCCTATCTTAGTAAGGCTGTTCATCTAATTTTACTTACGTCTTCTTCTCTCACTTAGTAGTATCACACCACCAAGCGCAATTAAACTAACTGGAACCATTCGTATATTTCTAAAGCCAGTATCAGGAAGTTCATTTTCTTGTCTTATAGGTTGGTCATTTCTATCTCCAGAATCTGGTACTTCATCAACAATCAAAGTATTTACAATCACAGAACCATCATCATTTAATGCTTTCATATAATCATCTATAACAGTTAACTCATCCGCTGTATAAATATGAACATTTCCATCAATATCCTTTGCTGGTAAACCAGTCCATGTAAAGCTTGATTCCCCATCTTTTAGAACTATTGAATCCAAATAAGCTATACCATCTTGAAATAACTAAATCTCAATGTCAGGCCTAGGTGTACTACCACCTTTCCATACTTTATCAACAGTAAAGTTAATAAGTGGATACTCTATATTAGTGAACTTAAATAGGTTCTTATCTCGTTCTACTTCAATATCAAATCCAACCATTTCAATCTCTTCAACTGTATAGACAATAGGATAACGACCTGTTTCATCAATTCTATAGTAAGGCAATCTTTGAATCTCTAATTCTGTTTCCCCACTCTTGATAAGATAATCAAATTCAGGATCTATTACTCTTACGCCATCAGCATACAGTTCAAACTCAACATCAACATCAGGTATCTCACCATTATTAGTTATCCACTCTTTAGTAATCTTAACTGAGGTAAGTGTATGTACAGGTTCAGCATATATATCAGAGCTAGCTACATCAGGAAACCAAAAAGCAGCTTCTTCAAAATATTGTGTTTCACCATAGTCACCAATATTCCTAGGTTGGAATTGCTTAGCATTATGAATCTCCAAATACCCTTGTATCAACTTACCTTCAATAGTTGGGTCAAAAAAAACATTTCTATCAAGAACCTTGGAATTGAACCAACTATTTAAGTAATAAATAGACTCCGTTACAGTTAGATACCCTATATAAGTAATCTCTTGGATTATAGGTGTGCCATCAATCATATACGTTAGGGTCTGTTTATACCCCGCTTTAAAGTGGCCGTTTCCATCCGTATCCTCGATTGGTTTGCCCTCTGGCATCGGTCTAGCAATATTATTAAAAGAAATTACTCCCCCCGTTTACGATTAGACCATCAGCCTTATTATTGAAAGTATAACGGATTGAGTGCACACTACCCACAGCAACAACACTAACATCTACGTAATCAACACCGTTATTTACTAAACTCTCTTGAAGATCTAAAATAGTTCCTGGTGCTAACTTCATCTGTTTGTCTAATATAATGTCAAAATAATCTCCCTCATTAACTTGATTATTATATGTCCATTCAATTGTGATCTCATGAGTTTCAAAATCCAACGCTCTCATTGAATCAGGGTCCTTAAAAGTAAACGACTCGATTGTTATGGGAAGTTCACTTCCCACTGCACCAACACCTTGTATTGCGGTGACCCCCAAAAGGAAAACACCCAATAAAGAAAATACTAACTTTTTCATACTGTCTCCTTTTCACTTTTTGTGCTATTTACAGGCAATAATTTAGTATGTTTTGGAACAAAGGCAATCAAAATTACAAGCAGCCGATGAATAATCCTTATCTCTAAGCATTAATATTACCTACTAGTAATTGATGTCCATAAGTCATATTATACGCTCGTTACAACTCATATTACTTATAATCATTTGTATCCAAAAAGTAAGTTTTATCCGTCCATTAGTCCAGTAAAGTGATTATAAAACCCCCTATTTCAAAGAAGTAGAACTTATTTTGAGTATTATCCCGTTTTGTGAAAGAAAAAAGAACCCGAAGGTTCTTACTCAAAAAAATTACTATTATAGAAATCAGAACGCTTACTTAGTTCTTCATCCAGCAGTTCAAATCCCATTTCCTCAATTATAGTCTTTTCATTTGAAAATAAATTTACTCCCAATCCCAAACGGT
>CAZEQW010000118.1:0-2412 GCA_964514505.1 uncultured Erysipelothrix sp.
ATAGAAATTGAAGGTGAAAACGTTGAACACATTAATTATTGATACGTCTCATAAGTTACTAGTTGTGGGCTTAGTGCGTGATTCTAAAGTTTTAGCATACAAGCAAGAGATGTTAGCTAAAAGGCAGTCAGAGTCTTTAATACCGTTTGTGGAAGAAGTTTTGGCAATGTCAGACTTAAGTAGCAAAGATATTGATGAAATAGTATTAACTTCAGGACCTGGAAGCTATACTGGACTTAGAATAGGAATGACTTTTGTGAAAGTATTTGCGTTAACTTCTGATGTAAAGGTATACACTGTCAACACGCTTCTGAGTATTAGTGGTATGCGTGATGTTTTTGTGATGCTAGATGCTAGAAGTAAACGTGTGTTTGGTGGTTATTGTAAAGATGGTACTATTACTAAAGAAAAAATCTATCAAATAGATGAAGTTAAGGATATTCATAATGAAAAGCTTGGTGACTTAAGCTTACTTGGGTTAGAAGATGAGTATAATAATGTGGTGGATAATATTATGAGTGTAAAGGACAAATGGATATTAGTAGATAGTATTGATACACTGGTACCTAATTACGCCTCATGATTAGAAAGATGAGAATTGATGATGTCGCAATAATATGGGACATTGATCAAGAGAGACTAAGAACAAAATGGAATAAAACCCTGTATAAACAAGAACTACTAGACTTAAACACGGTTTCATATGTTTATGAGAGTGAAGGTTTGGTAGTGGGTTATATAATGTGCAAGCATATTGGTGAGACATCCGATATTTTGCAGATTGCAGTATTAGAAGACTACGATGGTCAAGGTATTGCGACAAAGTTATTTGATCAAGCATGGCAGGATTTACAGGAAATGGGAAGTAATGAAATCTTGTTGGAAGTTTATGAAAAAAATAAAGCAGCCATCGGTTTCTATGAGAATCTTGGCTTTAAAAAGATATATATGCGCAAGAACTACTATGGAATGCGAAAGCATGCCCATGTAATGCGATTAAGATTGGAGTGATGATGTGTGTTAATATGTGCGATAGAATCAAGTTGTGATGAAACATCAGTTGCCTTTGTGAAAGAGGGACAAGTATTGAGTAATGCGGTTAGCTCACAAATTGAGATACATAAAGAATACGGAGGGGTGTTTCCAGAGGTTGCTTCTAGACTACACTTAGAAAATATAAATATTGTAATAAAAGAAGCCATGGCTGGTGCAAATGTTACTTTTGATGATATTGATGCAATTGCTGTAACCCAAGGACCTGGATTAGTGGGATCATTACATATTGGAGTTATGGCAGCTAAGACACTAGCGTTTAGTCTAAATGTGCCTTTAATACCAGTACATCATATTGCGGGTCATATTTATGCTAATAAGTTATCAGGAGAATTAACATTTCCACTACTTTCATTGGTAGTATCAGGTGGACATACCGAACTCGTCTATATGAAGAATGAGTTCAGTTTTGAAGTATTAGGTAAAACTCAAGATGATGCTATTGGTGAAGCCTATGATAAAGTAGCACGTATGATGAACTTAGATTATCCTGGTGGTCCAATTGTTGATAAGCTTAGTAAATTGGGTAAGCCTAACTATCAAATGCCACGTGTTAAGATTGAAAATCCATTAGACTTCTCATTTTCTGGTCTAAAATCTGCAGTACGCCAGTTAATGTTGCGAGAAGAACGCAATGGTAGAGAGATTATAATAGAAGACTTATGTTATGCCTTTCAAACACGTAGTATTGAGGAACTAATAAAACGCGTATTATTAGTGTTAGAAACAATGGAAGTTAAAACATTGGCACTTGCAGGTGGTGTGGCTGCGAACTCATTATTAAGATCTGAGATACAGGGTATTAACCAGATATATCCTGATTTAAATATTCTTATACCACCAATTTGGGCATGTATGGATCAAGCGGCTATGATTGGATTGGCTGCAGAAGTATATAATAAACATGGGATAAGAGGAGATAGTAGCCTAAGTCCACTATCTAACATAAAATTACCTCTTTATTAATAATTTCACATTTACTCATTTGTGAAAATATGCTATTATTTAATGGGTGGTGATTTCATGACAAAAAAATTAAATGTACCAAAGGCCACGATGCAACGGTACCCAATATATTTAAAAGCTTTAAGAAAATTACACGGCATGGGAGTCGAAAGAATCCTATCAAGAGAATTATCATTATTTGTGGATATTGAATCAACAACAATCCGAAGAGATTTCTCCTTTGTTGGATCCTTAGGCAAACAAGGATACGGTTATGATGTTCAAAGTTTAATTGATACTTTTGATGACCTATTAGGTGTTAATTTTGATGAGAAAATTGTGATGGTAGGTGCTGGTAACCTGGGACGTGCTATCTTGAACTATAATAGATGGAACCATGTGGTCGGTGAGATT
>CAZEQW010000119.1:0-2360 GCA_964514505.1 uncultured Erysipelothrix sp.
AGCCAAGGCTTGCGATTCAAATGAATAATAGGTCACATAGAAAAGCCTGTATTGTGGATGGTCGTGTTGCGATTGTCGGGGGCTTAAACATAGCTGATGAGTATATTAATAAGATTGAACGCTTTGGTCATTGGAAAGATACTGCAGTAGTTTTTGAGGGTGAAGTAGTGCACACATTTACGTTAATGTTCTTGCAGTTCTATCGCTATTATGCAAAGAAAAAAGAGAACCCTGAGTATTTTAAGTATGACTTTGGTGATACATATGATGAAGGATTCATTCAAGGGTTTGCTGATGCACCTACAGATAATGTGGATGTTGGAATTGAATCTCATATTAATATGATTAGTAATGCTAAGCATTATGTGTATATTCAAACGCCATATTTAATCGTGGGCTATGAGATGATTCAAGCACTTCGTATTGCTGCACTAAGTGGTGTAGATGTTAGAATCATTGTTCCAGGTATTCCTGATAAGTGGATGGTAAATCAGATCTCTAAGTCAAACTATGAAGCTTTAATAAAAGCTGGAGTTCGTATTTATGAGTATTCTCCTGGCTTTGTCCACTCTAAGACTATTGTTGCAGATGATCGTGTAGCGATGATCGGGACTACAAATATGGACTTTAGAAGTTACTATATGCACTTTGAGTCCTCTGTTTTGTTCGCATATAATCAGGTTGTTATAGATTGTCGTGATGACCATCTAGCAACATTTGAGATTTCCCAGGAAATTTTCTTGGAAGATATTCTCAAGACACCATATCTCTTGCGTTTGATTAGAGGAATGGTTAGAATTTTTAGTGGATTATTATAAGGAGTATACATATGGGTAATAAAGTATCGTTAGTTTTAGAAGGCGGGGGTATGCGTGGGGCGTATACGGCAGGATGTCTTTCTTGGTTATTAGATAATAAGTATGAGTTTGATTTAGTTATTGGAATCTCATCAGGTTCATTATATGGATCAATCTTTGCGATGGGCTATAAGGAATCCTTACATATGCTAGCAACAGAGCGCTCTCTTGATAAAGAAAACTCAGGTTTCTGGTCTGTCTTAAGAGAGGGCCAGGTAGTAGGTTATGATTATATGTTTGGTACAATCTTGAAAGAAGTTCCTTACTCGGTTGCTAAGTTACGTGAGTTTAAGGGAGAGTACTATGCGGGTGTTTATGACTTAGAGAAGCAAGATACTATTTGGATCTCTAAAGAGGAAATGGACGATGATGCTTTGTATATTAAAGCAGCTTGTACACTTCCAATCATGGGTCGTATGGTTAAGATCAATGGACGTAAATATATGGATGGTGGTATAACAACCATGATTCCTGTTGAGAAGAGTATTGAGTTAGGTGCTACGCGCCATGTTGTTGTGTCGACTAAGTCAGCTGACTTTGTGCGCAAGCCACAAAAGCGTATTACTTATTGGGCAATGCGTCTTGTTTATCGTAAGTTTCCAAAACTAATTGAGAGTTTTGAAGCACGAACTGAAAAGTATTATGAAGAGCGTGAACTTATCGATGGCTTGGTTGCAGATAAAAAGGCAGTCAACTTATTTCCTTCAAAGGAGTTAGGTGTGAGCCGCCTTGGTGGTACTAAGGAGCAATACGAGGAACTATTTGCTTTAGCGTATTCCGATTGTGAAGCACGTAAAGAAGAACTCGATGCTTTATTTAAATAAATTATAAGGATACACATTAGGCGCTTGGCTTGTAAAAGTCAGGCGTTTTTTTGTGGTTGGGTGATCAAATTCAAGTCCATATGACCACAGGGCAATATCCTGTCCTACTTTAGATGACTTGTTGTAGCGAGCATCACCCCAAAGAGCGTGGTCTCTGGATGAGAACTGCACTCTAATTTGATGGGATCTTCCTGTAATTAAATTAATGGTCACAAGAGATAAGTTCTCTTGTTCGTGATAGTTTGAGTTAAGTACTTCAAGGATTGCTTCTTTAGCATCCTTGTGATTCTTGTTAGTTACATATGAGGTATTTGATTTTCTATCCTTGTACATATCATCTTTATAGAAACCGGGTTCAACTTTCCCTTCAACTACTGCTATATATGTTTTGTCGAATACTTTTCTACGTATTTGATCACTTAGCCTACTTGCAGCTTTCGATGTTTTCGCAAAGACCATAAGTCCCCCTACGGGACGATCAAGACGATGTACAAGACCAGTGTATACATTACCTGGCTTATTATATGTAACCCTAATATACTCTCTTACCATACTTAATGTATCTAAGTCTTTAGAGGCGTCTTCCTGAGTGGGCACATGGGGTTTCTTATCAATTAAGATAAGGTGGTTATCTTCATAATGTATTTTCATGTGCACTCCATCGGGTTGTCTTTCCTTG
>CAZEQW010000120.1:0-2346 GCA_964514505.1 uncultured Erysipelothrix sp.
GGATCTAGTATGAAAGTTAACCATCAAAGAAAAACATGGACCCGTGAGCTTCGTACGTATCTAAGGGAAGATGCATTTGATGAAGTATTAGACCTTGAACTTGAGGATGAGATGTTTGAGTTCATCATGATGGGTTTACGCATTAGAGAAGGGATCACTTTTGATCGTTTCTATCAAAGGTTCAATATACCTATGCAAACTATCTTTAATGATGCTATCCAAAAATCAAGCAAAGAAGGTTTACTGGAAGTAAGTGATTCCTATATTAAAGCAACCGACAAGGGATTTATAATGTTGGATGATATTTTATTACATTTTATGGATTAACTCGATTTTGTCGAGTTTTTTTTCATATCATTTCAAATCAAATTATAGTACTATAGTATAAGTGAATTGAAAAGAGGAAATTAAATGAGTTATACAGTATTAATGTATCATGAGATACGCAAGGGTGAAGAGAAGGTTGGTAACAACCCAATTGATGTTAATAACAAGTACCAAGATATTTTACCAACGCCTTTATATAGCGACTACGGTGATTTTGTGAAGCAAATGGCTTATCTTGTAATGAAAGGTTATAACTTTATTACACTAGATCAAGTTAGAAATTATCATGAGGGTAAGATTGACTTACCTCGAAACTCTGTTTTACTAACTTTTGATGATGCGTATCAGTCAGTAATGGAATATGCTTATCCAATATTAAAGAAACACGGGATTAAAGCTACATTATTTTTAGTGTCAGGATGGCTTCAGGAAGAAGCTTCAAATTATGATGATAAGAAATCAAAAACTTTAACTTACGATCAAGTACAGAGTATGAAAGATGTTTTTGAGTTAGCGAACCACACACATACATTACATGAGCGAGATGCCTCAATGCGTTCTAATCTAATGGATGCATCCATTGAAGTCATTACTAATGATTTACGTGAGTGCGATAAATATGTAGATGTTAAGGATATGTTTGCGTATCCATTTGGATTTTATGATGAAGAAACGATCAGTAAAGTAAAAGCATGCGGTATCAACTATGGTTTTACATCTGATCCTGGTGTTAACGACATTAATACAGATCCGATGTACTTACATAGATACCCAGTATTCTATGGTTGTACATTAGAAGAGTTTAAGGATATGTTAGTAGAGTAAAGGAAAAGCACATCGTTGTGATGTGCTTTTAAAATGCTATTTTAACTGATCTAAGTAATAATCAAAGATAGCTTGAGTACCATAGTCTTCATAACCGTTTTCAACTAATAGTTCATATATTTTAACTACGTTTTCAACTAAGACAAGCTCTAACTCTTCCTTCTCTGCTAGAATTAATCGTAAGTCCTTTAGGAAGTGTTTAATAAAGAATCCTGGTGATTTATCGTTCTTTATCATTTTAGGTCCGTTATTGGCAGCTTGCCATGAGTTAGCTGAACCTCCAACAATTACACTTAACATAGTATCTAAATCTAGTCCTTTTAGCTTGGCGTAGCTTAGTGCTTCTGCTGCTCCGGCAATGGCACCGGCAATGGCAGCTTGATTAGCCAACTTAGCATTTTGACCTTGTCCTGCTTCTCCCATATAATTAATTGTTTTACCCATGTGTTGTAGAAGGGGATGAATAGCGTGATATGCCTCTTCATTACCACCAACCATTATAGATAATGTACCATTGATAGCTCCTAAATCACCACCTGTTACGGGTGCATCTAATACTTCGAAACCTAATTTCTTACCTTCGTTATATAAGTTTTTAGCAAGTGTAGGAGAAGATGTTGTCATATCAACAATCGTAGCTCCTTTTTTTGCATGTTTAAATATCTTATCAAAAGTTTCCTCTACATCCTTTGGATATCCAACGATCGTAAAGATAACATCTGCATCCTTAATGGCTTCTTCTAAAGTTTCTTTTGCATTAATTAAAGGCTCTAGTACTTGTGCCTTTGCGAAAGTTCTATTATAGGCTGTAACATTGTGACCACTCTTAGCAATATGTTTCGCCATAGGAGCTCCCATAACACCTGTACCAATCCAAGCTATATTCTTCATAATATTCCTCTTTTCTATGTATTTTTATTATATCATGAAATAGTTGTGATTATCTCCACTCTCTTATTCACAGATTAAAGTAAGAAGTTCATAGTATTAAAAGAAATGATCAAAAATATTGACTATATCACAGCAAATAAGCGAAGTAAAATTAGTAAATCGAGAATAAGCTTGTTAATATTTCAGATGATTGCTAAATAGCTTTTGAAATTATCTGTTTCTTAACGAGTTACACTTACTATTAAAATTGCGGATTTCCAAACTAAGTTCCGCTTTTTGATAGACAGCACTAGTTCTTAGACT
>CAZEQW010000121.1:0-2206 GCA_964514505.1 uncultured Erysipelothrix sp.
TACTTTTGGTAAGCTACAACACCACGACAGATAGTTGTAAGTACTTCAATATCATCATTAAGAATCAAGATGTCAGCATCTTTACCAATATTTAAACTACCTTTTCTACCATAGACACCAATCTGTTTAGCAGAGTTAGTTGATGTCATTTTAATTAACTCTTCCATTGTACAGTTTGTAAAGTTTTTAAGGTTACGAGCCACAAAGTCCATCTCAGCAACACTACCTGCTAATGAACCAGTCTCAATACGACACTCTTTACCAACCTTAGTAACCATTTGACCACCCAAGTCATATTGCCCATCAGGAAGCCCCTTAGCACGCATAGCATCGGATATAGCAATAATATTGTCAGCACCTTTAATCACATACGTAGCATTGATTGAATCAGGGTGAACGTGAACACCATCCACGATTAATTCAGCCTTTAATGCAGGATACATAAAGCCCGCTGTTACAGCACCAGGAATACGGTGATGGTGAGGCAACATAGCATTATGAAAATGCGTTAAGTTAGAAAGACCCTCATGCATAGCCTTAGTAATAAAGGCATAGTCTGCGTCCGTATGACCTGCAGATGGAACAACTCCATTTGCGACAAGATGATTTGTGAAACCTTCTTCAGCCTCCTCAGGAGCATACGTAATAATCTTAATATGCCCACGCGCGGCTTTATTTAAACGATCAAATTTCTCAACACTAGGAACTTGAACAAAAGCAGGGTTTTGAGCTCCAACATGCTTCTTAGAAATAAATGGACCTTCTAAGTGAATCCCTAAAATTTCAGACTCCCCAGGCTTATTATCTTCTTCCATATAATCAACAATAACTTCCAAAGCTTTCTCAACCACTTCTAATGACTGCGTCATTGTTGTTGGCAAATAACTTGTAGTTCCCTCTTTAGGCAAGAAATTAACCATATTAACAAGCCCATTACGATCCGCATCCATATTGTCCGCACCATTAGCACCATGAATGTGTTGATCAATAAACCCAGGAATTACATTATTCCCCTTTGCATCAATAACCTCTCCATCATATTCTGGTACAAATTTCATATCACCAAAACTTACAATCTCAGTACCTTCTGTCAGTAAGTAACCATTCTCAATTACTCTTTTTTCTGTGTACACTTTTCCGTTAATAATTAACATTGTATCACTTCCCTTCAACTTTTATATTATATCATTTTAAGTGAGATACTTCACACTAAAACCACCCATCTATTAAACTTTCTAGTTTGTGAATAATTATCAAACAAGGTATAATTAATCCAACACCAGGAGGAAGATATGAAGATTCTTTTATATAGAAAAAATGCTAATGCATTTAAGAAATCAGGGATTGGACGCGCGATGAAACACCAAGAGCAAGCCCTAACCCTAGCAGGAGTAGACTATACCACTGACCCCAATGATACCTATGACTTAGTTCATATAAATACTGTTGATCCACAAGCTATGATGATGGCAAAGAAAGCAAAGAAGCAAGGAAAAAAAGTGGTATATCACGCTCACTCAACAAAAGAGGATTTTCAAAATTCCTTTATGTTCTCAAATCAATTAGCACCTGCATTCAAACGATTAATCATGTATGCATATAACCTAGCCGATTATCTAATTACACCGACACCCTACTCAAAGAAGATTTTAGAAGGATATGGAATTACCCTTCCAATTGAAGACTTATCAAATGGAATTGACTTAGAGCGATTTAATTACAATCAAGATAAAGTAGATAAATTCAGAGAACACTTTAACTTAAGTAAAGACCAAAAAGTAATTATATCTGTAGGGCTCTATTTCCAAAGAAAAGGATTACCTGATTTTATGGAAGTAGCAAGAAAACTACCTGAGTATACATTTATCTGGTTTGGTTATACACCGCCTGCTAGTGTAACAAAAGAAGTTAGAGCAGCAATTAAGAATAAACCAAGTAACGTATACTTACCAGGTTATATTGCCGGAGACATTATCGAAGGAGCCTTTGCATCAGCCGATATCTTCTTCTTTCCAAGTTACGAAGAGACAGAAGGTATTGTAGTTCTTGAAGCTCTTGCATCTAAGTGCCAAGTTGTAGTTAGAGATATAGGCGTATATGATGGGTGGTTAGTTGATAAAGAAAATTGCTATAAAGCAACAAGCAATGAACAGTTTGAACACATCATAAAAGGTCTAATCAACAAGGAAATACCAACTACCATTGA
>CAZEQW010000122.1:0-2158 GCA_964514505.1 uncultured Erysipelothrix sp.
ACGATTCACTCTTTATGTGTAATGATCATTCGCTATGAGTATGAGGCTTTGAATCTAGTTCGTAATTTTACGATATTAGACCAAAGTGAACAAACTGCAGTTTTAAGAGAGGCGTATCGTGAGTTTGGATATGATCGTAAAGAGTTAAGTCATCGTGAGGTCTTAAACTATATCTCTAATAATAAGACGGCTAAGGTCTCTGTTGAGCAGGCCTATAAGTTGGCGGGTTCTTCGTTATATGAAGTTCGTAAAGCTAAGGTATATGATTACTACCAGAAACGTTTGAATGATCTATTTGCGTTGGACTTTGATGACTTGTTGTTGAAGGTAGAAGAATTATTTAGAACGAATAAAAAAGTACTAGAGCGCTGGCAGCGTCGTTTTAATGTTATTTTAGTTGATGAGTTTCAAGACGTGGACCACATTCAGTATTCCATTGTGGATAGTTTAGTGGGTCATGATAATGAGTTGTATGTGGTTGGGGATCCTGACCAAACCATTTACTCATGGCGTGGGGCGAATATGAATTTCATCGTTGATTTTGATAAGAGTTACCCTGGGTCTGAAACTATTACGCTTCATCAAAACTATCGTAGTACGCAAAATGTACTGGATAGTGCAAATAATTTAATTAAGTATAATACAGATCGTGTTGATAAGGATTTGAAGTCTTCTAAGAACCAAGGTGAACCTATTGTTTATTCTGAAAAGGATTCGGATGATGATGAGGGTTATTGGGTTGCTCGTAAGATGACTGGTCTTCATAATCAAGGGGTTAGTTATTTGGATATGGCTGTATTATATCGTTCTAACTATTTATCGCGTTCTATTGAGAAGGCTCTAACTAATCTAAAGATTCCATATATCGTTTATGGTGGTCTTCGATTCTATGATCGCCAGGAGATTAAAGATGTGATGAGTTATTTGCGTATGGTGAGTCATGGTGATGACTTAGCATTACGTAGAAGTATTGTTTCTCCGCGTCGTGGTATTGGGGATGTTACTATTGGTCGTTTGTTTGATGAGGCAACACAGCGTGGCTTGACTATTTATGAAGTGATGAAAGAACAGGTTGAAGCGAAACAAGGTGGTGCTCGTTTAGCGGCTTATGTTAATTTAATTGAAGATTTGAAAACGTATTATGAAAGTGATCAGTCGATTATGAATTTGATTGCTAGAATTGTTGAGGTTTCTGGTCTTCGTGCTGCGTTTGAGAAAGATGAAGAGATTGAACGTCTAGAAAATATTAAGGCATTAATGGGGGAAGCTAGTGACTACCAAAAAGAAAATCTAGAGTGGTCATTGGAAGAGTATGTTCAAATGGTTTCATTATATGGGGATCGTGATGAAGTGCTTGAAGGAGAATATGTGCGTCTTATGACAATTCATGCGGCTAAAGGACTGGAGTTTGATACGGTCTTTATGATTGGTATGAATGATGATGTATTCCCAAATAAGAATAGTGTTATGGAAGGTAAACATGGTATGAATGAGGAGCGTCGTTTAGCTTATGTGGCTATTACGCGTGCTATGCATAGGCTCTTTGTTTCTGGTAACCGTGGTTATAGTTTTGTGACGGGTAAGAGTAATCGTCCTTCTCGTTTCATTAAAGAGATGGATCATAAGAACTTCATGTATGAGTTGGGTAGTGGTAATCTATCTGCTCAGTCTCAAAAAGAAATCACCATGGAGAAGTATGAACATCCAAGTACTCGTAAAGAAAGCATTAAAGTTCGTGCTGGTGATGTTATTATTCATGATAACTTTGGTGAAGGAGTAGTAATTGGTTTAGATAAAGAGTTTATAACAATTGCCTTTGATCATACAATTGGTATCAAGAAAATATCTCGTAAGTTTGCGGGGTTGAGATTAAAAGGAGATCTGACATGAGTTTAGATAGAATTAAATATTTGCGCCATGAGATAGAGAAACATAACTATCAGTATCATGTATTAGATGATCCAAAGATATCAGATTACGATTATGATGTGATGTTTAATGAGTTAGTTAAACTTGAGAAAGATCATCCTGAGTATTTTGATATTAACTCTCCTACTCAAAAAGTAGGGGGGGAGTTAATTTCTTCTTTCAACAAGGTAGCATTACCATTTCCAATGTATTCATTGGGTAATGCCTTTAGTTATGAAGATTTAGTAAC
>CAZEQW010000123.1:0-2142 GCA_964514505.1 uncultured Erysipelothrix sp.
CCATTGTTGAGAAAGGCCAAAGTGCACTTGAGAACCATGTATCTAATACATCCTCATCTTGAGTCCAGTTCTCAATATCTTCAGGTGCATCCATACCTACATAAATCTCTTCAGTTTCATTATGGAACCAAGCAGGTATTCTATGTCCCCACCATAATTGACGAGAAATACACCAGTCTTCAATATTTTCCAACCATTGGTTAAAAGTATGACTAAAGCGTTCTGGATAGAACTCAATATCTCTATCTTCTTGATGCTTAAGTACTTCCTTCGCGAGTGGTTCCATTTTAACAAACCATTGTTTACTTAAATAAGGTTCAATAATAGCATTAGTTCGCTCTGAGTGACCTACTTGATGAACGTGCTTCTCAATGCTTGCACAATTACCCGCAGCCTCAATATCAGCAACTAATGCCTTACGCGCTTCAAAGCGTTCCATGCCTTCATACTTACCAGCATGCTCATTCATCGTACCATTTGGATTCATCACAATTGGCATATCTAAACCATACTTCTCACCTAACATAAAGTCATTAGGGTCATGGGCTGGAGTACACTTCATAACCCCAGTACCAAACTCAATATCAATATAGTCATCAGTAATGATAGGCAACACATCACCATTTGCAGGGTTAACAGCACTCATTCCAATTACATGAGTATAACGCTCATCATCAGGGTGAACTACTAAGCACACGTCTCCAAACATTGTTTCAGGACGCGTTGTAGCCACAAGCAAGTCCTCACCAGTCTCAACTACCTTATACTTAAAGGTATAAAGATTACCTTCAACTTCTTTATGCTCAACCTCAATGTTAGATAAAGCTGTTTCAGCTTCAACATCCCAGTTAATAATACGGTAACCCTGAAAGATTAAACCATCATTATATAGATCCACAAACACCTTACGTACAGCCTCATTTAAACCATCATCTAATGTAAAACGCTCACGAGAATAGTCTAATGATAATCCCAACTTACCCCATTGTTCACGAATATGATCTGCATACTCATGCTTCCAATCCCAAGATACTTCCAAGAACTTCTCACGACCTAACTCAAAAGCTGATGTCCCTTGTGATCTTAACTTCTCATCAACACGAGCTTGCGTCGCAATACCCGCATGATCCATTCCCGGTAAATATAAAACATCCTTACCCAACAAACGCTGATAACGAGAAATAATATCTTGAAGCGTATTATCCCAAGCATGCCCCAAGTGTAACTTCCCCGTAACATTAGGAGGCGGAATAACTAAACTATAAGGAGTTTTGCTTGTATCACCAGCAGTAAAATACCCCTTCTCAATCCACTTATCATACTTACCTTCTTCAACTAACTTACTCTCGTACTTTTTACTTAACTCTTTCATATTTTTAAATCCCTCTCTAATAAACTATAATACGGCATATCTATATATTCACCATCTACCAATGCATAAGCACGACGCAGACCCTCATATACAAAACCAACCTTCTCAACAACACGCTTAGAACCAATATTTATAGGAAAATGCGTTACTTCAATACGACGAATCCCCTTTTCCTTAAACAACCACTCACAATAAGCAGTAACAGCCTCAGTCATAATACCTTGATTCCAGTAATCCTTATGCATTACATAACCAATCTCAACATCATCGCCACGACGAACACGCGAAGCATCAACAGTGCCAATCATAGTTCCAGTTTCCTTAATTACAATAGCCAACGCTTCAAACCAAGTATCATGATCACGATTAAGAAAGAAATTATCTAAAGAAGCATAAGCATCATCCATAGATTCATACCTATCATATGTTACATAGCGAATCGTCTCTTCATCGCTAGAATAAGCATAAATACTTTCGGCATCTTCCCTTAATACAGGACGCAATATTAAACGCTCAGTTTCAATCATAATTCCCTCCTAAAATAAAAAAAGTCCCACAAAAGGACGAATCAATCGTGGTACCACCTTACTTTACTTATAAATATAAGCCTCAAGCCCTAACGCTGCTAAGCGGATGCCCCTACTACATTCAAGACACCATTTCCCAAGCTACCTTCCCTATTACACTACTCATGTCTTCCACCAGCCAACACGTCTCTAGAAGCAACATAATAGATACTCTTCTTGTTCATAAATGTTGTATATATTTTA
>CAZEQW010000124.1:0-2140 GCA_964514505.1 uncultured Erysipelothrix sp.
TTGCTAATGGTAAGTTAATGCACCATGGTACTTTAATGTTTGATGTTAATATTGAGCACATGGTTGAAGCTTTAAATGTTGACCCAGATAAGATTATCTCTAAGGGAGTTAAATCAGTGAGGTCCCGTGTTACAAATATTAAGGAACATTTACCAGAAGGTACGACTTTGCAGAATTTCTGGGATCAATTACATTATTATTTATCTAATGAAGGTCAAGATTCTGAAATTGTACTGAGTGATGATGATATTAAGAGGATAGAGGAAGATGCGCAAAGTAAGTTTGCAACATGGGATTGGATCTACGGTGCTTCTCCTGAGTTTAATCTAAGAAACTCTCAACGTTTTACAGGTGGTCGTGTTGAGGTGCTAATAGATGTAAATAAAGGGGGGCTTATTGAAGAGATTCGATTCATGGGTGATTATCTTGGATTAGAGGATGTTAGCTTAGTTGAGGATCGTTTAATTGGTACGCGCTTTGATGAGTTAGATGTGTTTAGAGTGTTGTCTTCAATTGATTTGAGTCTGTATTTTGGGTCAATATCTATTGATGAGTTGCTTAGTGTTATTTTTCACTAGCGTTACTGTGTATATGTGTTGAATGCATTTGCATATACATGTTAGATTATAAAGGAAGGGCTTTGCCCAAAAGGAAAGGGAATGAAGAAATGAGTAAAAGAAAAAAAGTAAATCCATTGGATTTTAAAGCTCAGTTGGAAGGTGTTGAATCACTATATCCAACAGTTCAAATTTTGGACGAAACCGGTAAAGTAGTTAACCCGGACTTAATGCCTGATTTATCAGATGATCAGTTATTAGAGTTATTTGCAGACATGTTATGGTCTCGTGCTCTAAATGATCGTTCGACTACCTTAGCACGTCAAGGACGTCTTGGTTTCTTTGCGCCAACTGCAGGTCAAGAGGCTAGTCAGTTAGCGAGTTTATTTGCGTTTGAAAGAGAGGATGTTTTACTACCTGGATATCGTGATATTCCTCAATTAGTTAAACATGGTCTTCCGTTGCATAAAGCTTTCTTATGGAGTCGTGGTCATGTGGAGGGTAATGTTTATCCTGAAGATTTCCATGCAATTCCACCTCAAATCATTATCGGTGCACAATATGTGCAAGCAGCTGGTGTTGGTTTAGGTCTTAAGAAGAATGGTTCTTCTAATGTTGCGTTTACGTATACTGGAGATGGTGGATCATCACAAGGTGACTTCTACGAAGGTATTAACTTTGCGGGCGCATTTAAGGCACCAGTTGTATTCTATATTCAAAACAATGGATATGCGATTTCTACGCCTCGTCATAAGCAAACTGCAGCCGTTACGTTAGCACAAAAAGCAGCAGCAGCTGGGGTACCAGGAATTCAAGTTGATGGTATGGACCCATTAGCAATGTATGCTGTAAGTAAAGCAGCCCGTGATTATGCTGTTGAAGGTAATGGACCAGTTGTTATTGAAACTCTTACGTCTCGTTTTGGACCACACTCATTAAGTGGTGATGATCCTAAGCGTTATCGTGACCAAGCAAGTTTCGATGAGTGGGACAAAAAAGACCCATTAATTCGTTTCCGTAACTTCTTAACGGACAAAGGTTTATTAACTGAAGAGCAAGAAGTTGCTATGATTGAAAAATTCGATGAAGAAATTAGAGAAGCTGTAAAACTTGCAGACTCTATGCCAAAGCAAAAAGTTTCTGATTTCTTGAAAAATATGTTTGAAGAACCTACAAATGTGATTAAAGAGCAAATCGCATATTATGAAGCTAAGGAGGAAGGCAAATAATGGCAAAGAACCTTACAATGATTCAAGCGATTACTGAGGCACTTGATATTGCTTTAGAGCGTGATGATAAAACATTAATTTTTGGTGAAGACGTTGGAGTTAACGGGGGAGTTTTCCGTGCAACTGAAGGTCTTCAAGAGAAATATGGCGAAGAGCGTGTATTCGATACACCTTTAGCTGAAAGTGGTATTGGTGGATTGGCTATTGGTTTAGCTTTAGAAAAGTTCCGTCCAATTCCTGAGATCCAGTTCTTTGGATTTGTATTTGAAGTAATGGACTCTGTTGTTACACAAATGGCGCGTATGCGTTACCGTTTAGGTGGTACGCGTGAAATGCCAATTACAATTCGTTCAC
>CAZEQW010000125.1:0-2117 GCA_964514505.1 uncultured Erysipelothrix sp.
TACAATATCACTGACCCTCAGCTCCAAAATACTTATGAAAGAACTCAGGCTCCTTTTCTATTTTCATTCCCGCACTATAGATATAACTTGAGTGACTAATTTTATTCTCATCAATACCATAATAGCAACCAGTCTTTGAGTTCCAACTTGAGCCTGGAACAGATACATAAACGGTAAAGCAACCATCTGGAAAAGCAGTGCCATAGGTCCGTTGCGTTTTAGCTTCATAATAACCCCATCTGCCACTATGAAGTTGTCCTGTTTCCAAAGCTCCTTTATCGATATTACTATTAGCTGAAACAGTTGACAATATTCCTGTAAATATAATTAATGTAATAACCATCGCAATAAATCTTTTCATCATTTAACCTCCTTTTATAGATTAAAATAAATGTTCTTTCAATAGATTATTTCAAGTTCGTGGATTCGATCAGATACTTCGACAAGGTCACGATCATGAGTTACTACTACGATTGTCTTTCCTTGCCCTTGTAACTGTTTTAATAGATTAATAATAATATCTTTATTACCGGCATCTAAGCTACCACTTGGTTCATCGCACAGCACTAACGAACAAGGCTTTAGCATTAATCGAGCAATCGCTACGCGTTGCTGTTCACCTCCAGTGCACTGAAAGATTAGTTTTTCATCAAATCCAGATAACCCAACTACTTCAAATACTTCATCAATCAATATCTTACGCTTTGCTTTAAGAACACTCTCCAAGGCAATCTCTAAATTATACCTTACACTTTTGTCATCTATATAAGCGCAAAACTTTGAAATAGATAACCAATATCATTTCTAAGTAATCTCAAGGCCTCTCGTGAAAAAGGTTTTGGGATCTTTTTATCTCTATAGTATATTTCACCACTATCCATCGTATCAAGTAAACCTATGATATTTAATAAGGTGCTTTTCCCACACCCCAAAGGTCCAACAATTGATAGAAACTCTCATTCGAAGATATCTAAAGTAAAATCCTTCAGTACTGGTTGTGTACCAAAACTCTTATCTAGATTTTTAATGCTTACGATTACCTTTTCCATTAAATCTCATCTCCTTTCAAGAGCTGACTTATATTTCTTCTTTCAAATCCATTGATTAATATTACTGATACAATAAGGTCCAAAACAATAACAATTAGGTAGTACATAATTATTGACTGAGTTGCCAACAAACCAAAGTTAAATCTATACCTAGATAAGAATAAGACAAGTAATAGTGACATAGCTAATGACACAGCATTTGAAATGAGCAATCTTCCATAGCGCTTAAGATAACTAGATCCATGCAAATACTGAACTAGAAGTATTTTCTTCTTAGCATCAAAATACATTAATGAACTAAAATAAGAGAAAAGAACAATAATAACTAAGGTTGGAAATAAGGTCATTAGAGTTTCATTCACAACATATCTACTCATTGCTAAATATATATTAGATATATCCGGACCATGAGATAAAGTATATGTGATCTGATAATCACTTAAATCATTAAGTAAACTCTCTAATTTTTCTTCACCATTCTCAGTAGATAAATCCAACAACATCTCAATACTACTAGTTTCATATGCCAAATTATTAGTAATTTTAAAGAGTGGATTATTAAAATATCCTGGATACCCCCTAGATTTCTGAGTTGTGTATATATCGCCACCATCTTTTATCTTAATTACACGGCAAATATCATTACAATCTACTAATCCCTCATAATATCTGCCCTAAGGAACCAAATAAACAATAGGAGTTATAAGCAAATCCTCCTTAGAAACTTTTGACCCATCCAGATGAAATAATTCAGTTATAGTAAGTATATTGGAATTAGTTTCAATCATCGGAACCATATCGGTAACATGTCCCCCAAAATACGATTTCATCATTGTTTCAAATCCAATAGATCTCTTATCGCCTTTAATTCCCCCAAAATAGCTAAGTGCCATAGAATAGGAATGTGTCTGCATCTTAGTAAGTTCATACTTATCAAATAAACTCTCAGATGCATTTTGATTGTAATTTCGCTATTATTATGTTGATTGTGTATATTTTACCCTAGTTAATACAATCGAGTAGGAGATAATTAATTAATTTAATTATCGTCCTCTCACACCACCGTAC
>CAZEQW010000126.1:0-2087 GCA_964514505.1 uncultured Erysipelothrix sp.
CAATAACTACAATTGCATCATCATCCATAAAATCATACAGCGCTAAAGTATCAGAGTTCATATTCTCTAAACGATAGGCATCAATATGATTTAACTTCAAACGACCCTGGTACTCCTTTAGTAGAGTAAAGGTAGGAGAACTAATCGCTTCATCGATATTAAGCGAGAGACCAATACCTTTTGTAAAAGCCGTCTTACCCGCTCCTAAATCCCCTTCTAAAGCAACCACAACCCCTTTATCTAAAATATCACAAAAAGCCTTACCTAAGGCTATAGTTTCCTCTACTGAGTGTGTTTCATATATCTTTTTCATCATTATCACCATTTGAAATTATATCATAATACTATCTAAAATAGTAATACTAAGATACGTCCTATTTTACCTTACAAAGCACTAACTTAAGATCTACTGTTATTTGATAAAAACCAATGTCACCAATATAGTTCTTAGCTAAAGGAGTCATATTTAATAACTCATACGTCAAAGACTCATCAACCGCCTTCGTATACTTAATGTCTTGAATAGAAATAATATTCATTCTATCTTGTAATATACTCATCACATCAAGATTCTTATGATCAGACAAACCTAAAGCGTCACGCATTTCTCTTAAATAGTCCTGATTTACTATTACCTTTAATAAATATCCATCCTTAGATAAAACTCTATTAAACTCAGCATAATTTGCTGGAGATAGAATATTAAGAATTAAATCAATAGACTCATCTTTTATAGGCAATGAGGCTATATCTGCCAACATCCATACACTATTCACATCACTAGATGCAATATTTAAGCCATCACGTGCTAAGTCAACACCAATAGTTCTCATTGATTTAAACTTTTCAGAAATTCTATTAAGATAACTACCTTCTCCAACACCAGCATCCAATAATGTCGCAATATCTAAAGATTCAATTACTTCATTTATCGCACCAAAAACTTCATCATAAAGACCTGAATCCATTACTTTTCTACGAGCCTTAAACAAGTCATTATCATACAAATCATCATTAAGAGCTTTAGAAAAACTCGCAATACCTTTTCTATTAATATCAATTGTATGATGGTTTTCACACTCTAAAGATGTTCCACTAATCACCATACTACAACTACACACAGGACATTTTAAGATATCTTCAACTGCTTTATAATTAATAACTGCATATTCTAATTTCGTTTTCATTTAATAACCTCTTTTTAATATATTATGGACGTGTAAACAAATAGTGATATGAAAGAGATATAATCTCTCTAATATATGATTTAAATGTATTAGAAGTCTTAGATATAGCAGACAATCCTTCTAAATCATCGTACCCTAATCGTTTACCTAACATCAATGCACGATAAATATGATAATCATTACTTACAAGTGCTACTTTTGAATCATTTACTTTACTCATTGAAAACTTAATATTTTCTATAGTACTTACTGATTTATCTTCATACTGAAGCCTATTGGCATCAATACCCTTCTCAATTAAGTAAGTATAACCACTAAATCCTTCACTAATAGGCTCATCTTCGCCTTGTCCACCACTAATAATCGCAGTAGCACTCTTATTATCTACTAAATAATCGTATGCAGCATCCAGTCTCTCTTTAAATACCGGTGAAGGTCCATCCTCCCATACTTTAGCCCCTAATACGATCAACACATCTGCTTTAACTTCAGTGTTATTTTGTCCACTTAGTACTAAACTAGTAATATAAGCTTCATAAATAAATATAATTACCAATAAAAACACGAGAAATCTTCTTACTTTCTTCATATACTTACCTTCTTATAACAGTAGTACTATTTTACCACATAACAATAAAAAAAGACCCCTTTCGGAGTCTAATCACCTATCTTCACATAGAGTATTTGCTAACCTAGTCACTACTAATTGACGCAGTACATCTTATATTATTGATTAAATTAAAATAGGATATAGATTAGATCAATATAACCTTAGATTTGATAAACACGCGATTTAAAAACGTCATTATGTATTATATGGGTATCATATCAAAAAAAACTCAACCTATCCAAATTTTAGCACAAAAAAAGACTCCATTAGGAGTCTAATTACCCGGCAAT
>CAZEQW010000127.1:0-2052 GCA_964514505.1 uncultured Erysipelothrix sp.
ACCCAAGTAGTACCATTGGTAAGAACAATGCTGATAATAAGAAACCAGATAAGATACGCACGAACTCATTTGGTGAGTCAATGATTACACTTAATGTTGCAACTAAACCATCTGAGATAAATCCAGCAACTGGCATAATTACAAACACAAAGATTGTACCAGAGATTAAGATTGTTAAGAAAGGTGTAATGATTAAGTCTAATACATCAGGAACAGCTTTACGAATTGTTCTTTCAAGCTTAGACATAATCCAAACTCCTGCAATAACACCAATAATACCACCTTTACCAGTTGTTAATATTGAGTTCAATGGTGAATCTGCGTTATATAAACCTAAGTAGGTTGAAATTGCGATTAGTTGGCCACCGGTAATAGAGATACCACCAAGGATACCACCCATAGCAGGTGTTCCACCAAACTCAATAGCTGCATTGATACCTGTATAGATAGCAAAGTAGCTTAGGAAACCAGCTCCAAATAAGCTAAATAGTTGTTGAACAATAAACCAGAAACCTTCAGTAGGTGCAAGTGCTTGTCCAATCAAACTTGCAAATCCGTTGAATAGCCCCGCAGCAATAATTGCAGGAATTAAAGGGATAAAAATATTCGAAATATTTTTAAGTAGAGTCTTAAATCCGGATTCTTTTTGAGAATCCTTTAAAGCTTTCTTATTTTCTTCCCAATTAGATGCATCTGCAGTAGTTGCTACTTTATAATTTTCTACTACTTCATCGTAAACTTTCTTAGCACGACCAGGACCAACTACAATTTGCAGTGTATCACTGTCTACAACACCCATAACACCATCTACGTCTTTTAAAACTTCCATTTGAACGTTGTTTGAATCTTTAATCTTAATACGAAGTCTTGTCATACAGTGTGCAACTGATGATATATTGTCTTCTCCACCAACATGTTCGATAATAATGTCAGCTAATTCTCTATTTTTCATATGTCTTCTCCTTTTATTTACTTCTTAATTCTTTTAATATGACCTTTAGCATCTTCTAAGAGATCTAAAGCTTCTTCTTTACTGCAATCCCATAGGACCATAACTATTGCCGTTTTAACGCTATCTTCAGCTTGTTCTAGCACTGAAATAGCAGTTTCACGATCGACATCTGTAGCTTCCATCACGATATTTTGAGCGCGAACTTTTAATTTCGCATTGGACTGCTTAACATCTACCATTAGATTGTTATAGGTCTTACCATAACCAACCATTGCAGCTGTTGATATCATATTTAATATCATTTTTTGAGAAGTACCTGCTTTTAATCGAGTAGAACCTGTTAATACCTCAGGCCCTGATACTGCTTCAATTGCTATATCAGCATAAGTACCAATCTCAGAATCTTTATTACAAGCGATGGTTGCTGTTTTACAACCCACCTCTTTAGCATACTTTAGACCACCAATAACATAGGGTGTTCTACCACTAGCTGCAATTCCGATAACAAGATCGTGTTTAGTTAGGTTAATGTTCACTAAGTCATCATGACCGAAAGTTTCGCTATCTTCAGCGCCTTCTTGAGCTTTAACAAAAGCATTTTCTCCACCAGCCATTAGACCAATTACTTTGTTGTAATCAACACCAAATGTTGGGGGACATTCAACTGCATCTAAAACACCAAGCCTTCCACTAGTTCCAGCTCCCATATAAATAATGCGTCCATTATCATAAAGCGCCTCACTAGCCCACTGTGCTACTTGTGCAATCTTCTCTAGTTGATCATTTACCGCTGCGATAACATTGTTATCTTCCTGGTTCATGATTGTCACAATTTCTAAAGGAGACATTGTATCAAGGTTAGTCGTGTTAGGATTACGTGCTTCAGTCGCAAAACCTTTTAAATTAATCATTTTTCCTCCTTTCTGGAAAAAGAAAAGCCAAGATAGTATAAAAACAGCTATCTTGGCTCTTGCTCCATTGCATGGATAACACGCTCTATCTTAATATACAATATTATATATATATGTCAAGGAAAGTAACTCATTTATTTAAGAAACATATTTCAAACCAAAATTATCTTTGTTGACTTGCTCAATCAA
>CAZEQW010000128.1:0-1993 GCA_964514505.1 uncultured Erysipelothrix sp.
GTCAAATGATGTATCTTGCGGTAATAATCATTTTTATATTACCTAGGAAATATAAGATTAAGGAACTCTATAATTTGGAGTTAGTTTATAAAAAATAGGAGGACTGAGTTGAAAAATATAGAGAAGTATTATGATGAGAAGTACGATGAATGGGAACGTCTTAATATACATAAGTTAGAGTTTGATATTACTAAGCGTTATCTTGATATGTATATCAAAGATGATAGTCTTAAAATCTTTGATATTGGTGGTGGACCAGGTCGTTATTCTATACATTTAGCTAAGAAGGGTCATGATGTTTCACTCTTGGATTTATCAAGCAAAAACATTGCGGAAGCGCGTGAGAAAACTGAGGAACTTGGAATACAGTTGCGAGATTACATCCATGGTAATGCTCTTAATTTAGGTAGCTATGACAGAGATTATGATGTTGTTTTATTAATGGGTCCTTTGTATCATTTAGTTAAAGAAGAGGATAGAGTTGAGTGTGTTAAGCAAGCACTAGATAGATTGAAGCCAGGTGGGTTAATCGTTACTTCTTTTATTTCTAATTATGCACCCATATTGGACTACTTAAAGGGACTTCATGAACCTGAGAATATTGAAGATCTTCTTAAGTATGTAAAGAATGGTGTAAATGATAATCCGATTGCCTTTACAACTGCTTATTTTTCAAGTAGTGATGAAGCGATGGATCTTATGAATAGTTTTAGTTTGGAAAAGTTAGCGTTTGCTGGAGTAGAGTCTGCTTTGATTAGTAAAGAAAAAGAACTAAATGAACTAGGTCAGGAAGCTTATGAAAAATGGCTAGATATATCTTTTGCGTTAAGCCAGGATTCAAAACTGCTAGGAACTAGTGAGCACTATCTGTATATTGGAAGGAAACCTATATATGAGTAATATTACGTATAGACAAATGAATATAATGGATATAGACTCTATTGCGCTTCTTTATAATGATGTAGAGTGGATTGCTTATACAAGTGATTTAGACAGGCTATTAAAGGCGTTTGAGAATTCGCTGTTTGCTTATGCTGCTTATGATGAAGATGTGCTTGTGGGTCTTGTTAGGGTCGTTGGTGATGGATTAACTATAATTTATATACAAGACTTGTTGGTTCTTAACGCCTATCAAAGGCAAGGTATCGCAACGCACCTGCTTAATATAGTGTTAGATCAATACAAGGATGTTAGACAAAAGTTACTATTAACTGATGATGAAGAGAAGACAAGGATGTTCTATGAAAGTGTTGGATTTAAGGATGTAAATGATATAGGGGCTATCTCTTTTATTTATTTTTAGTATAATATAATTAAATTAATTTATTGGTGGAAGGTTAGGTATATTATGAGTGAAATAACAGTAATGGATAAGAAAGAAATAGTTACCACTAGTGATAAAACGAATAGACTAGCATTATATAAGAGTAATACTAAAAATGCTCTATCCTTATCAGTAAAACGAGTTGCAGATAATGCTTTAGCAATTCCAGCATTAAAAGAAATGATTACTAAAAGTATTGACCCATCTAGTAACACGAATTATGTGGTTGATATTCCAAAAGTGATTCAAAAGAAACTCAATGATGGTTCATTAAAGTTAATGAGTGGAAAAAAGGGATCTTATGCAACCTTGATTGATGCAAAGGGGAACAAAATCGTTCAGAATCTTACAGTTTCTCCTCAGCAATTAGTTGATATGAGTGGTGCGATGTTAAATATGGGTATGCATTTACAACTACAACAAATCCAAGAAGGCATTGAGGAACTTAATAAAGGAATACAAGATATACTAAAGAACTTTGAAAATGACCGTCATGCTCGTGCACTGGCGGAGAAAGAGAAGTTTGAGCAAGCACGATTATTTATAAATACTGAGTTAAAGAACAACTTATTGATCAATATATTGAGTGATGTAACAATTACAAAGCATATGTTGTATAAGCAACTGGAGTTTAAGGTTGAGAAGATTCTAGAACCAAGTGGTTTATTT
>CAZEQW010000129.1:0-1975 GCA_964514505.1 uncultured Erysipelothrix sp.
AGTCTTGTGTTCATGATGCTTAGTTGTACTTGATTTGCGATTAGAGGGAAAGGTAGGTATCTTTGGAGTAACTCTATTTGCATTGGGTGAAAGTTACTTACACCAAAGTTTCTTACTTTCTTTGACTCATGTAGTTCAATAAGCGCTTTAGCGGTTTCCTTTGGATCCATGAAACCATCTGGTCTATGAAGTAGTAGGACATCAAGATAGTCTGTCTCTAGGCGCTCTAGAATACCATTAGTAGCACTCATGATGTGATCGTAGCTAAAGTCGAACATGCCTTTGTCAGGTCTTATGCCTACTTTTGACTGTAAAATAATATCTTCTCTTTTTACATCTAATGTTTTTAGGGCTTGAGCAAAGATTAGTTCTGACTTTCCAGCTCCGTATATATCAGCATGATCGAAGTAATTCATTCCTTGATCCAGTGCTGTTTGAATAATGATCGCGGCTTCTTCGACTGTTTTGGCGTCCATGCGCATACAACCCAGCGCAATATTAGGTGTTTCTAGTGTTGATAATCCTATTTTTTGTGTTTTCATAATAATTCCTCCTATGTATATTATAGATGCTTTAGTGTTTAGATAATAGTATAAAGAGTTTTATGATATAATTTCAAAAAGGAGAATGATTATGGAGTTGATACTAAACGATGATGTAGTTGAATTGGTTCATGAGTCGGGTAACTGGTTACTTAAGCGAGGAGTAGGGTTTTCGGCTGTGGAAATGGTTGTGAATGCCGCGGGCGCTTGTGGTCTATATGTTTTTAATAGTATTCTTAAAAACTCTAAGATTGAGTGTGATGTTCAAAGAGCATTTGTTACGTATACTGTTAATGATAATAAGGTAAGAAATCTTAAGACAATTAATATTGAGTATCATATTCGTGTTGAAGAAGAGCTGAAGGCTAAAGTTGAGCGTGTTTTACCATTTGTGCATAGAAATTGCCCAGTTATGCAGTCTTTGGATGAAAATATTGAAGTAATTGAATCAATTGTATATAACTAAAGCACATCGATGGATGTGCTTTTTACATGTTCTTAAGTAGTGATCTAGGTAAATCAGTAAATACTTTTACCAAAGTAGGATCAAATTGCGTTCCTGCATTGGACTCTATTTCTTCTAGTGCTTCTTCAATTGTCGTTGCTTTTCTATAGGCTCTGTCATGGGTCATGGCATCGAAGGCATCAACAATAGATAGTATTCTACTCTCAATAGGTATGCTTTCTCCTTTTAGGTTTAAAGGATAACCTGTTCCATCATAGCGCTCATGGTGCGTTAATATGAGATAAGCTACAGTTGATAGTTCTGGAAATTGGATTGCGATGTCATATCCGAAGTGGGGGTGTTGTCTCATAATAGTCCATTCTTCGTCTGTAAGTGGACTTGGCTTATTTAGTATTGATAGATCGATTTTTGTCTTTCCTATGTCGTGTAGAAGTGCTAATGAAGACAGTGATTCCATTTGACTTGCGGTTAGAGAAAGTCTAGAACCCATGGCGAAGCATAGTGCTTCTAGTCTTTGAGAATGAATTTTTGTTTCTGCTCTAGACTCATGGAGTTGCATAAGATATCCATCAACGACTCGGTTTCTAAAACGTGCTGCTGATATTCGTTTCTCGCGATACATTTTTCGTTCAGCAAGCGCAATGTGTTTTGACAAGTTTGGTTCTGGTTTATCTACTGTTGCAAAACCAATCACAAAGTTAGGTCTATACTCATTTGGATCTAGGCTGATTTGATTTTGATCAGTTTTATCTTGAATATCCTTTATAATTGAATCTATCTCTTTATTGCTAGAGTTTTTAACAAGAACTAAAAACTCATCGCCACCCCATCTTGATAAAATTGCATCAGTTGTAAAGTAGGTTTTTAATAGATTGGCGATAGAAATAAGTGCTATGTCTCCTGTTTGATGACCATGAAGGTCGTTAATACGTTTGAGGTCATTGACATCTGCCATAACCAATGATAA
>CAZEQW010000130.1:0-1881 GCA_964514505.1 uncultured Erysipelothrix sp.
GCCATCTACTACTCATTATTTTTTTCATTATTAATCCCCTTTAAATTAATAATACCATGTAATTAATGAGTATTCATAGTATATCAATGTGAAATAGTGTTATCTGTAATTATATGTTAATAATTATCTAAAAATGAAATGCCCCTGTACTGATCCTTTCAGTGAAAAATAAAAAACCTCTAATTTATTATTAGAGGTCTTGATTTAATATTGGCTGGGCCACCTGGATTCGAACCAGGGAATGCCAGAGTCAAAGTCTGGTGCCTTTCCGCTTGGCTATGGCCCAATTTCATTAGCGCTTTATTATTATAGCATAAGGTAATAATATTTCAACCTAAATCCATATTTTCCTCGATTTTATCATTTCCTATTGAATTAAAATAGTAACTTCCGCTTTAAGATAATAACGGCAATTAGTTTGAGAAGGATAATATATAATAGAACTAAGAGCGTTTCCTACAAGAAAGAGAGGATTAATTATGAGCAAGTGGAAACATTTATCTGAAGCAGAGCGTAAATTAATTAAGAGCTTACTTACAAAAGATATGAAATTAAATGAGATAGCTGATTTAATTGGAAAGGACCCTTCTAGTATCTCAAAGGAAATAAAGAGAAATAGAACTATGATGGTAGAACTCTCATATGGAGTAAAACATCCCGAGTGTAAAAGAATTGAGCGTTTCCCTTATGTATGTGATGGATGTCCCTTTAGAAGTAATTGTATAAATCAACGTTTTACATACCACCCTATTAAAGCACAAGAATCTTATGAGTTTCGACGCTATGCAACACGTACCGGAATCAATATGGAAGCATCTGATTTTATGGAACTTGATAAAGTAATTAAGAATGGCGTTGATGATGGCTATTCAATTTACCACATTATCAATAGTGAGCCGAAGTTTAACGTTTCAATACAAACTATTTATAGATGGATTAACGAAGGTAAGCTAACCACAAAGAGAATGGACTTACCTTATGCTGTTAAATATAAAGTTCGTAAAGTTAAAAAGAAATATGAGTATAAAGAAAACGTGCATATAGACCGTTCTAAAAGGACCTACATTGACTATTTGAAGTACGTCCAAGATAACGCTTTAGTATATCCCGTTCAAATGGACTTCCTAGGTAGTATCATTACAGATAAAAAGAGTATCCTCGTAATGACTATTCCTAGAGTTCATTACGTGATACTCTTCCTAGTTGATGGTCCAAATCAAGACAAGATTAATAAACTATTTAATAGTCTTGAAGCACAACTAACAACCGAACTTTTCGTCAAGATTTTTCCCGCCATCTTAACCGATAGGGACAGCTGTTTTTCACAGTATCAAACTCTTGAGGTTTCACCATTGACCGGAGAAAGACGCACACAAGTTTTTTACTGCGATCCCTTAGCTTCTAGTCAGAAAGCTAACGTTGAACAAATGAACCAACAGTTGCGTAGATTCTTTCCTAAAAAACAATCTATCGATCATCTCGATAATTACGATATTAAAGATATAGAGAATCGTATTAACACAACTAGGATTCAATCGTTATCTGGCTTTACACCTAACCAAGCGTTCGCCGCAGTGTTTGGCGAAAGTGTGTTGGACCATCTTAAGGCTATTATAATATAAACAGACACTAATTTAAATGTAGGAACCTCTTAAAACGGCAATATGTTTAAGAAACGGCAATTACTCCGTTATTTTCAGTGCGCCCAAAATCTAACTATATAGTACTTTTAACATACTAACTTCCGTTTTGACAAAGAAAAACAGCATTTAGTCTAAGAACTAGTGCTGTCTATCAAAAAGCGGAACTTAGTTTGGAAATTCGCAATTTTATCATTTCCTTTAGTTAAACCAACTGAATAGTCAACATTTGTGTTTTATT
>CAZEQW010000131.1:0-1878 GCA_964514505.1 uncultured Erysipelothrix sp.
TTTGGTAAACTTTCTTAACTTCCTTCAAGATATAGTGTTGAACATCTTGACGACCAGCAACATCTAACAATTTCTTAGGATCTACTGAACCTTCTGTTAGTTTTTGACCAGCACGTACTTCCGTACCAACTTTTAGCCATGAACGTACAGGTTGTGTAGCATCAGTTGTGTGCTCGACAGTTTTCTTGTCATTAGCAACTGTAACAATATAACCTGGTGTATCTTCTTTAACTCGGATATCTGTAATAGTTCCGTTGATATCTGAAATAACTGCACTTTGCTTTGGCGTACGGGCTTCAAATAACTCTTCAACACGAGGTAAACCTTGTGTGATATCTTCTCCACCTGCTGCCGCAACTCCACCGGTGTGGAATGTACGCATCGTTAACTGAGTACCTGGCTCACCAATTGATTGAGCCGCCATGATTCCTACTGCTTCTCCTACTTCAACAATTTGACCTGTTGCCATATTGCGTCCGTAACATTTAGCACATAGTCCACCATGAGCCTCACATGTAAATACGTTTCTAATAACAACTTCATCAATACCAGCTGCAACAATTCTCTTAGCAATAGCTTCGTCAATAAAGCCGTCTGCTTCAACAATTACTTCTTTTGTTATTGGATCGACGATTGTATCTTGAATATAACGCCCCACTAAACGGTCGTATAGTGGTTCGATAATTGTATTACTCTTAACGTCTTCGATTTCTCTTACTAAGTAACCCTCTGAAGCACCACAGTCTTCTTCAGTTATTAGAACATCTTGAGCAACGTCAACTAGTCGACGTGTTAAGTATCCAGACTCAGCTGTCTTAAGAGCCGTATCCGTAAGTCCCTTACGAACCCCGTGGGTTGAGGTAAAGAACTCACTTACGTTTAATCCTTCACGGAAAGATGAATAGATAGGAACTTCAATAATACTTGGTTGGAAGTCCTTCTTAGATCTTGATTGAGTAGGACGGGCCATTAGACCACGCATACCCGCTAACTGAATAAAGTTAGACGCGTTACCACGAGCACCGGATGTAGCCATCATGTTGATTGGGTTCTTACGGTCAAGGTTTTGCATTAGTTCACTACCAACTGTGTCCTTAACACCATCCCATAACTCCATTAGCTTACTTTCCCACTCAGGTCCTGTTAGACGTCCACGCTCATATTGAGTCATTAGACGCGCAGCATGTTTCTTACCTTCTTCGATATGTTGTTCTTTATTCTTAGATGTATTTATATCTGCTAATGATACCGTTATACCTGACTTAGTAGCATATTCAAACCCTAAATCTTTAATATCATCTAAGATTTCAGACATTTTCTCAATTGAGTAACGCTCAAAAATTTCCTTAATGATTACTTCTAAGTCTTTCTTTTTGAAGTCAGCATTTAAAGGCATTTGCTTAATAGCTTCTTTTATATCTTGGCCTGCATCCACAAAGAACTTATCAGGAGTTGTCTTAAAGTTATCCTTAGACACTTCGTTTAAGTAAGGGAAGTCTTTAGGTAGAATATCATTAAAGATTAATTTACCTAACGTTGTGATTAAATACATACCATTTTGCTTAGCACTAAATGCACTCTTGTTTAACGAAGAAGCGCGGATTGCTATACGCGTATGGATATGAATAATACCTTGCTCGTTTGCTAAGATTGCTTCGTTCATATTTCTGAATACTTTTCCTTCAGATTGAGCATAACGACGCCACTTAGACGCTGAGCGAGTATCACCAATAGCTTCAAGAGCTTCTGCTTGTGCAATGAACTCATCGACAGTTTCTTCCATAGTCAAGTAGTAGTTACCTAGAACCATATCTTGAGATGGAGTAACAATAGGCTTTCCATCCTTAGGACCTAAAATATTCTTAGACCCTAACATTA
>CAZEQW010000132.1:0-1859 GCA_964514505.1 uncultured Erysipelothrix sp.
GTTATCAGATTTATGCATGATGCTAGAACCGGCGATAATAAAAGTGGTTTACTTATACATGACAAAGTTGAGACAGTTCATATAAAATCTCCCTCACCCCATTCATGGAGCTCAGATGGGGAATACTCAGGTTCTTTTGACAGTTTGAGTATTAAGATTGTAAAAAAAGCGGTAAATATCATTGTTTAGGGGGGAATTTGTGAAGAAATCTATTAAAAGATTTTTAGTATTTACGTCCGTAAATACTGTTGTTGCGCTATGTATTTTCCCTTCTTTTGTATATCAAAGATTTGGTGAAATGCACATTGACGAGTTAATATTTGTTTTATTGGGTAATCAAGCAGGAGCTAATCTTGATATAGTCTGGGAGTTTTTGACTATTCATTTAAAATTCGTTTTAGTAATAATATTATTATATTGGATAGTACGTCGTTTATATAAGTTATTAACACGTAATAATCAATTTGAAATGAAAAGAATATATAAGTTGATGTCTAATGTTTTCTTTTTTATATTAGTCATAGGTTTAATATCGATAAATTTCAATCAAAAGTTCAAAGTAGTTAGTTACATAAAAAATAGAATGAACGCAAGTACATTGTTTGAAGAGTATTATGTTGATCCGGAAAATGTAAAGATACAGTTCCCGGAGGAAAAGAAGAACTTAATCTATATTGTGTTAGAATCAATGAGCAATGGTTTCTCTTCTGTTGAACTCAATGGTTCTGACAGTAGACATAATATTATACCAAAGCTTTCTGATTTTAAAGGTAAAGGTATATCTTTTAGCGAGTCTGAGAATTTTGAGGGTCTTTTTGCATCTAGAGGGACAAAATCGACTATCTCCTCATTAGTTTCACAGACATCTGGTGTTCCTCTATTAGGACCAATAAATGCTAACAAGATTGGTCGACATGGAGTATTTCTACCAGGTTTAAAAACGATTGGTGAAGTATTAGAAGAGAACGGATATAGTAATTATTTTGCAATCGGTTCTGATAAAGAGTTTGCACACAGGGATTTGTTTTTTACCACCCATGGTAATTATGAAATTTTTGATTTACAATATTGGTATGAGGTAGGAAAAGTTCCTAATGGTTATGATGTTTTTTGGGGTATTGAAGATTCAAAACTATTTGATTATTCCAAGGAGAAGTTAATCGAAATTTCTGAGAATAATGAGCCTTTTAATTATACTATGTTAACGGTTGATTCTCATTTTACTGATGGCTATACGGATAAGTCATGTCCCTCATTGTATGAGGAAATTTATGCTAACGCAATATCTTGCTCAGACACTTTGATAACTGATTTTGTAGATTGGATCATGGATCAAGATTTTTACAAAGATACTGTTGTTGTTCTAGTCAGCGACCATTTAACTATGAATGTTGAGTTCATGGAGCGAGTTGATGTAAAAGACAAGAGTTTATATAATCTATTTTTAAACACAGATATTAAGGAAGGCAACATTAGTACTCAATATCGTAATGCTTCAGTTGTTGATATGTTTCCTACCACCTTAGGTGCTCTTAATGTTAAGATAGAAGGTAATAGATTAGGCATTGGTACAAATTTATTTTCTGAGAGAGAGACATTGCCTGAAGAGATAGGAAAAGTAGAGTATGATAAGGAGCTTTCTCTAAAATCGAATTTTTATGAAGCTAACTTCTTTAAAAGGAGGAAAGGTCAGTAAATTATGAGTAATTATTATCATGAAACTATGGTGTCTATTAGGAAACTGATAGAGGATGGTAATATTGAAGAGGCTAAGAAACTCGTTATTGTTGAGTTATCTATGCCCTATGTTCCTGAGCCTTATTATAGTGAGTTATTGGAAATTAATGAGTCATTTAGAG
>CAZEQW010000133.1:0-1813 GCA_964514505.1 uncultured Erysipelothrix sp.
AAGGCGAAGATTTACTCAACCTTGATATTAAGGTTGGGTTTTCCTATATTAGTGCTTTGTATGAAACGGGGTTAGCCCAATCATCTGTCTCCCGTAAAATATCGTCACTTCGTTCATTTATGCGCTTTATGCAATTGAACTATGGAGCAACTACTAATCCTTTTATGAATATTAAGATTAAGAGAACCTCAAGTAGGTTACCTAACTTTCTAATGTTTACTGAAGTTGAACAGCTACTATTATCTTTTGATCAAAGTGATTTAGGAATTCGAAATCGGGTTCTAGTTGAGTTAATGTATGCTTGTGGCTTGCGTGTTAGTGAAGCAAGTGGATTGAGGATACGAGATATTAATTTTGATGATAGAAGTATTTTGGTTTTAGGTAAGGGAAGTAAAGAACGTTACTTATTTTACTATGAATCGTTAAGTGGTTTATTAGAGCATTATATAAAAGAGGTGCGCCCTAAGTTTCTCAAAGAAACTAAAAATGATTTCTTGTTTTTAAATAGAAGTGGCAAGCAGTTAAGTGATCGTGGAATTCAGCATATATTTAAAGTTGCGGGTGAGAGAGCTGGTTTGCGTACGCATTTGCACCCGCATATGTTACGTCATTCGTTTGCTACTCATCTTTTAGATAATGGAGCTAATCTTAGGGTTGTGCAGATGTTATTGGGGCATGAATCGATATCTACAACGCAAATTTATACACACGTAAGTACGGAAACTTTAAAGAAAAGTTATAATGCAGCTATGAGCAAGATAAATGTCACATAATTTAACACTGTTTTTAAACGTGAATAACACAATGATTTAATATAATAAGGTCGAAAGAATAATTGGATAATCCAAGACGTACCCCAAGATGTCTTAAGTAAACTCCATGTTTTCTTTCCTCTTATATCTTTGAAAAAGTCGCGAGGCTTTTTCTTTTTAATTTTCGAATCACAAAATTACAGATAAGTATAGAAGTGTTTGACTTTTATGTATTGATTCTCTATAATTAAATAGCAATTAAGTAAGGTGATATTATGAAGTATACATGGTCCGAGTTAGAGTCGTTGGCTAATCCCTATTTTACGATAGAGGGTAATCTTGAGATTTTGGACAAGGGTCCAGATATGCATGGTCGCTTTTTAGAGTTGTTAGATATTTATGTGGAAGGGTCGGGATATTATAACGACGATACCACTGAATTTATCGTAGGTCTTGAAATAACAAGTCATGTCATTGTGCCGTGTGCTATTACGCTTAAGCCCTTAGAGATTGAGGTAAACACGACATTATCAGAAACATTTGTATTTGAGCCAGAACAAAGTGAAACTGAGGATGCCTATATCCTTGAAGAAGATTTTGTTGATTTGGATCCTTATGTTAGATTGGCTGCAGAACTTGCGATACCGTTGAAAGTTATTGATCCTGATTTGGAAGAGTATCCAAGCGGTGATGGATGGACTGTTATGACGGAATCACAGCTTGTGTCTAGTAAAGAGGATGAAATAGATCCGAGACTGGCGAAATTAAAAGAATTCAATTTTAAAGATTAATGGAGGTGAAGAAGAGTGGCAGTAGCAAAAAGACGTACATCAAAAACACGTAAAGCAAAAAGAAGAACTCATGTTAAATTACCAAAGGTAACATTAGCAAAAGATCCAGTAACAGGTGATTGGAAGTTACCACACCGTGTTGATCGTGATAAGAAATAATTAATCTTGGGCATCCAAGATTTTTTTATGTTAGAATAGAGTTGATTAGATTAGAGGGAGACGATTATGGCCGATTATTTTGTATTAAATCACACGTCTTTAAAACGTTAT
>CAZEQW010000134.1:0-1804 GCA_964514505.1 uncultured Erysipelothrix sp.
GAATATGATATCAGCATCATAATCTTTGCGATTACCAGTAAGCATCCCTACATTAAGATGGGGCATTACCTTCTTGAAAGTTTCTTTTGCATCTTTAGCAATCTGTTCTCTATGAATAATAAACAACGCTTTCTTAGCACCGAAGTTTTTTACATCAAAAGCTGACAAGTATGTCTTACCAGTACCTGTCGCAGATATTAGCAAGGCTTTATCAGCACCATCATCACGCAGAGCCTCTAAGTTTCTTAAAGCCTCTTGTTGCATAGTATTTGGGAAGACTTTAGTTTCCTCAACTTTATATGAACTTACTTCTCGTATATTACTTTTATATTCAACCTCATAGGAAGAAATCCAATCATGACTCAGAGGTGATGAGATTGCCCACATTTCTTCAAACTCACCATAGATTTTATCGATCATTTGACTATCTTCAACACCCTCAAGTTTTAGATTCCACTCTCTATTGGTCTTAAGAGCTCCAGAGGTTAAATTCGAACTACCAATGATAACAGTTTTATTATTATCTTTCTCAAAGATATAACCCTTTGTATGGTGTGGACCTTTAGTGTGATGATCTTTAATCTTTGAGTTATCATAGATTCTAACTTCAACATTACCAATCTCTATTAGATCCTTATAAACCAACGGATCATTAAAATACTGATAAGTTGATGTTAAGATTTTTCCTTCAATTCCATTCTCCGCTAATAACATTAGTTGATGTTTAAGTAACTGAAGTCCTTGCTTTGTTATAAAGGCCACACTCATTGAAAAACTGTCACATTTAGAAAGCTCTACCTGAATTTCTTTTAAGACAGTAGCATTATTATCAATATTATTGGATACAAAGTGAGCTGCACTATTTTTAATTATCGTTTGCATACAAGTTCCTCTCATATATTCTTACTTACAGCTTACAGCATCAGGATCACTTTGACCAGATCAAAACCATTAAAAAAGACCCGATATTAATCGAGTCTTAGTTTACTATTTGAATCTATAGTGTATTTGAGATTTATAAATTTCGTATAGTTCTAAGTTTTTTGCATCGCCACCATCAATGTTTGCACTATAGAAGAATGGAAGTTGCTTCACTCCATCATTAACTAAACGCTGTGCTAACTGTGCTGTAGCCTCATGTAAGATAGTAGATGCTACAACAGTTGAACTCGCCGAAACACGTTGTTCACTACCCTCTAGGGCAACTACTGCATCACCAATATCACCATGATTATCAATCACTAGATCTGATACTTCAAATAAACGCTTTTTAGAAGAGTGTCGTGATGTAACTGACTTAGAGTACTCTAAGTTAGTAATCGCAATCACTTTTACACCCTTTTCTTTGGCTAAAATAGCCATATCAATACCAGCACTATTTCGACCTGATACTGAGTGTACTATAAGAACATCATCAGGCTTAAAGTCAGCTTTAATCCCAACCACACGACCATAACCTTCTAGCCTTTCAATTTGACTAGTAATGGTAATAGGTTCATTATCCAATGATAACTCACGTGGCATGATAGGATTAAATAGCATGAATCCTCCAGCACGATAGTACATTTCTTGGCTAATAATTCCAGCATGACCTGCACCAAAGATATAGATACTATTCTTATTTTGAACTGCATCATATAACATATCTGTTAGTTCAAGGATGTTATTCTTCTCTAATTCCTTAACACGTTCAATATTTTCAACAATTTTATCGAAATACACAAAACTCATTAGAATATTCCCGCAAGCAACTCAGCTACCCAACGAGCTATTGTACCAAAGAATGAGAAGTCATTTCCACCAA
>CAZEQW010000135.1:0-1792 GCA_964514505.1 uncultured Erysipelothrix sp.
GATGACGACGACTAACAACCGCTGTTTGACTATAGTTAGGTGGATCACCCTTTATATCCTTCCAATACGGAGGATACGTACCACTCTCCAGAGGCACAAACTCTTTAATCTCATTCACAAACACGATTTCACTTGATTTATAATACTTAGAATTACCTTTTCTAAGATCGTGCTCCATGAACATAATCCCCTCGTTCTTATAGATTTGAGCTTGCGCTTCAGTGTATTCATTCGTTAGCGCAAACAACTCTTCAGCACCCTCAATATTATTATGAGTAATCATATAATCAAACTGAATACCAAAGGTTTCCTTTGAGTATAGAGTTCTAAGATGAAAGGAACTTGTAAGTGAAAGCACAATAACTGAGAATACCAGTGCAATACTAAACGCAAATCCAATTGTTGAGGACAAATACTTAGTAACGCGTTTAAATGATAGAGATCTAATTAACCCTTCACTACTTAAGGACACAAAACTAATTTGAGTTTGAGCCCCTTGCTTAAACTTCTGTAGAACATCTTTTCTAAATGTTACTAATGAAACAAATAAAACTCCCACCAATAAACCAAAGTATAAACCACTAAACACAAAGGACTTCAATAGTATCTTACTGTGATCGGAGAATAATACCTCAGACACATCTGACATTTGTAGTAGTTTACTACAAACAATAAACAAGATGGATGAAACACCTACAATTAATCCCAATTCAATGAGATACGTTAAGAATATCTTCCACCATCGAACTCCCTGCATTAATAAAGAAGTTATCTCTTTAGTACTCGTCTTAATTTGATTTCTAAAGTGAATATAGAAAGAATAGAACGAAGACAATAGCACACCCATTAATACATAGGTAGATAGTACTTTAAGAACTTCTGTAACCATCGGTTCCTTATCGAGCTTACTAGCCAACGAATTAAGCCTAAAGCGCCCAAAGTCTTTGGCAGTATGACCCAAAACCTGAAGACGATCAATATCTCTTGTTAGAGCATCCTCAAGGTCCCTTGAGAAGTTGTCATAATTAATTGTAATTTGCTTTTGAACAGAACTTGGAAATATGTCTTCAACTTTACTATCATCTATAAATTGATACTTAAGATAACTCATATAATAAGGCAAACTATCAATATACCCAAGCACAGTTAAATCCCATGACACGTCCATTTCCATATCTTTTTGTAATGTATCAAACGTATCTTTACTCACTAAATAATTAGAATTTATAAACTCATTATCCGGCTTAAAGAAATCAATGCCAGGGTTAAAGTCTGATTGCGTCAGTAAATCATATACATTAGCCTCTTGAAAGAAACTAACAACTTCTAACTCAATAACTTTAGATTCATTTTCATGAAAATACTCATAACAATATCCATCTCTACTGACACGACAATATGAATACGTATATTTAGGATCATCACCTGGATTAAATGCCCTAACACTTACCGCTGAAGATGACATCATTGAAACCTTTGAACCCAATTTAAGACCTTCGCTTTTAGCACTAATAGGAAGTGCAATCTCATAAGGTCCCAGTGTATCTAAATCCTTACCTTCAACTACATTCGATTTAGAAAGACTCATATCATTTACTGGAGCGTAAGTAAAACCTCCTCTATATACTGTAGGATTTTCTTTAAAATAAGCCCCCATCTCAACCAGGTGATTTTCAGTTTTATAAAGAGAAGAAAACGCGTAGTCTACTTCCTCATAGCTTACACCTCTATCTTTATAGGAATCAAGTACACCAAACAACGTATCATAATCATTTTTATCTCCAACTTCTAT
>CAZEQW010000136.1:0-1788 GCA_964514505.1 uncultured Erysipelothrix sp.
CTGCATTTAATTTAACGGGAATAGTTGCTGAAGATAACGCGCTTGTAGCGGCAGTTCAAGTGTTCTTAGGTTTTGAAACATCAATGATAATGCTATTATCATTTGGTTTCAATATTCTGTTAGCAAGATTTACGAAATTTAAGTATATCTTCCTTACAGGTCATATGATGTTTTCGTTTGCTGGTACTATGGCTATAGTGCTTGACCAAATGGGAATTAATGGTTGGACAGCTATTATGATTGGATCAATGGTCCAAGGTGCTTCAATGGTGATCTTTCCAGCACTTGCACAACCTCATATGCGTAAAGTTACTGGTGGAGACACAGTGGCGTTAGGTTTTTGGGGCAGTTCGATTTGTTGGGGAGCAGGATACTTAGGTGGAAAACTTGGTAATCCAGAACATTCTGCAGAAGACATTAAAGTATCTAAAAAATTAGATTTCCTAAAAGAAATGCCTGTACTTATGTCTATAGTTATGGTTATTCTCTATGTAGTTACAGCTTTAGTAGCTGGAAAAGAGTTCGTTTCACAGTTTTCAAACGGACAAAACTATATTGTATTTACCGTATTAACTGCCATCAACTTTGTTGCTGGGGTATTAATTCTTTTACAAGGGGTTAGAATGTTCTTAGGTGAACTGATACCAGCGTTTAAAGGTATTGCGGAGAAAATCGTACCAGGAGCAATTCCTGCATTAGATATTCCAATTTTATATTCATTTGCACCGATGGCTTCGACTATAGGGTTTATAGCAGCGATCATTGGAGGACTATTAGCAACGTTTGTTTCAACTTTATTACCAGTTGTTGTGCTTCCTAGTGTTATTGGTTTATACTTCCAAGGAGCAGCAGCCGGTGTTATTGGTGAAAAATATGGTGGACGTAGAGGTGCTATTATTGCAGGATTCATTCTTGGTTTTGGTTTCCAAATAATGGTTGCACTTGCATACCCATTCATATCTCTTGAGGCGTATGGTGTTGCAGGGCTATGGTTTGCGTCTTCAGATGCAATAGTTGTAGCGGTAATCATGAGAATAGTTGGGATGGTGTTTGGTTTATAATGGGAAAAGTTAGAACAGTATTAGGGGACATAAATAAAGAAGATGTAGGATTTACATATACACATGAACACTTATATTGTGTTCCTCCTGAAGTTCAAACCGATAGAGATTTTGAGTTATCGAATAAGCAATACTCACTCAATGAACTTAAACACTTTGGTTCTATAGGTGGCAAAACACTTGTAGAAGGTTCGACGATTGATTATGGAAGAAGTGCTGAAGCAATGAAATGGATGTCTGAAGAAAGTGGTGTTCATGTCATAGCAACGAGCGGATTTAATAAACATATTTATTTTCCTTCTTGGGTGGAAGAGAAAACAGTAGAAGAAATTTCAGAAATTCTTATCAATGAGATTGAAGTCGGTATCGAAGGAACTAATATTAGAGCAGGTCAGTTGAAGGCAGGTAGTTGGTATAACGTAATACATCCTTTAGAAGAGAAAGTAACTAGAGCGGTTGCACTTGCACATATTAAGACAAAAGCACCTATTTGGTTACATACTGAAGCAGGTACAATGAGTTTGGAAATGCTTGATATTCTAGAAGAATACGACGTGTCGTTAGAAAACGTTGTAGTAGGTCATATGGATAGAAATCCTGATTACTACTATTTCAAGAAAATTTTAGATCGTGGTGCCTTAGTTGGTTTTGATGGTCCAAGCAAAGTTAAGTACTATCCAGATAATATCAGGGTTGATCTTATTAAGAGACTTGTGTCAGAAGGATA
>CAZEQW010000137.1:0-1736 GCA_964514505.1 uncultured Erysipelothrix sp.
AAAAACCCTATAGATGGACTTTTATTTTCGTGTCCACTCTATAGGGTACAGTTTATTTATTTGGGAGTGGAGTATCTAATTTAATTAGTAGAGATGCCCTTCAAAAAGGACTTCGAAGTGGATTAAGTATTACGGCACACACCTACTATTCAGAAATGGTTATGCAAGCACGACTATCTCATCCAAACGATCTATGCATTATAGTTTCATATACTGGTGAAACAGAAGAGATTGTTAAGATTGCTAAAATTCTAAAACAGCGAAAAACTCGTACTGTTTCGATAACCAGCAATACAAACAACACTATATCTAACCTTTGCTCCACCAATCTATATGTAGATGCACGCGAAAGTTTCTTTAGAGTTGGAGGGATGGATAGTCGCGTAGGTTTAGAACATGTACTGGACATTCTTTTCTCGATCTACTTCTCTCAAGTAAAGCATGCAAGAGATAGTATAGAACTTAGTCTGCAAAGCGAAGACTTTACCAATCCTGGTACCAAAGAATAATCCAATACTCATTTCTTTCCAACATAGATTCATATCATCAAATTCTATTGAATCTTATAATACTTATATAAAAATACACACAGAAAAAGACACTAGATTAGTCAAATACCAAACTAGTGTCTTTTATCATCTATTACAAATAAGCAAAACATTACTTTACCTATATATATCTTTACGGTGACCTATGTTCAATATCACTATCGTAACTTCATTATCTTTAATATCAGCAATCAACCTATAAGTTCCGATTCTATAACACCAGTAATTGCTAAGATTACCTCTTAAAGGTTTACCTAACATCCTTGGATCAGTAGTCTTAAGCAAGTTTTTTTCAATCCAGGATATAAGAAGTTTTTGCTGTGGCCTATCTATTTTCTCTAGTGTTTTATATGCATCTTTTGTATAAGTCACTTTAAACATTTATTATAGACCTAATTTCTCTTTTACTTCATCATGAGTAAGTAGTTTATTATCATTGGTATCTAGCCCTTGTTCATACTCACGGATTGCTTGCAAATCAAACTCTTCTTCTATCATCATCTCTAAAGACTGCTTTAAAACAGTAGACAATGGTAAATTTTTTAATCTTGCATACTCTTTAAACAGACTTTCTTCTTCTTTATTAAGACGTACTGTTACTGTACTCATAAATATCACCTCAACTTAATTGTAACACATTGTCATACATTTTTGTAATTAATTACTCACAACCTAGTTTAAACTAACCTACAGTCCTTAGTAGTCCTAAATATTTTTAGAAAATGCTATTATGAACCATAATAAAAAAACTAGATTAGTTAAATATCAATCTAGTTTTTGATTCATTAATTATCGATGTCTCATATGTGGGAACAATAGAACATCACGGATTGTACGACTATCTGTTAATAACATGATCAATCTATCTAATCCAATACCGATACCTCCTGTTGGAGGCATTCCATATTCTAAGGCTTCAACGAAGTCTTCATCCATTTCATTAGCTTCATCGTTTCCAAGCTCACCTTCTTTAAGCTGTGCTTCGAAACGCTCTCTTTGATCAATTGGGTCATTTAACTCAGTAAATGAGTTTCCATACTCAGTTGTATTAATAAAGATTTCAAATCTATCCGTAAAACGAGGATCCTCTGGATTCTTCTTAGCCAGTGGAGAAATCTCAATTGGGTGACCATAAACAATTGTTGGTTGAATGATTGTCTCTTCAACAAACTCTTCAAAGAATAAGTT
>CAZEQW010000138.1:0-1733 GCA_964514505.1 uncultured Erysipelothrix sp.
TAGCAAAAGCACAGGAAATGAATGTTAAGATTTGGGTGCGTATTGTGATAGTGCCAGGGATTCATGATTCATTTGAATATATGGACCAACTGGCTGACTATATTGCTCCATTGAATAATATTGAACGCATTGAGTTGCTTCCATATCATACAATGGGTGTTAATAAGTATGAACTTATTAATATGGAATATCCACTTGAGGGCGTTCCGGCCATGAACAAGGATAAATCTATGGAGTTCCAAGAGTATCTTATTAATAAAATTGATGAAATTAGAAAAGCTTCGTAAGAAGCTTTTTATTTTAAAAAGGAGATAAGTATGGATCCAAAATTAATGGTAGTTGGTGTAATAGGGGTTCTCCTAGTTATATCTATTATAAAGAAAGTAAAGAGAGTAATTGTTATTTTAATTCTTATAGCACTTATTGTAGTTGCTGGACTTTATATAAAAGAAAATAACATGGACCTCGGAGCTGTTATTAACTATAATCAATATACTAATGTAATCTAATAGTAAAATTAAGCACCACCAGAAGTAAATTATAGCGTCTTATGACTTACTACATTGTAAGTAAGCGGTGTTTTCATGTATAATAGAATAGCAAATAAATAGGAGGAATCCGATGAAACCAGATAAAAATTATTATATAACAACTGCAATCGCATATACTTCAGCAAAACCACATATTGGTAATGTATATGAGATTGTACTAACGGATAGTATTGCAAGATTTAAAAGAGCCCAGGGTTATAATGTTCACTTTCAAACAGGAACAGATGAGCATGGTCAAAAGATAGAAGAGTATGCGCGTAATGCCAACCGTACTCCAAAAGAGCACGTTGATGAAGTTGCGGGCATTATTCGCAATATCTTTGACGACATGAACATTAGTTATGATCATTTCATTAGAACAACTGATGTGTATCATATGACTCAAGTTCAGAAAATATTTAAGAAATTATTTGATAAAGGTGATTTATATAAAGGTGTCTATACGGGTTGGTATTGTCAATCATGTGAAGCCTATTACAGTGACTCCCAACAAGAAGACGGTGTTTGTCCAGTATGTGGTTCAACATTAATTGAAAATAATGAAGAATGTTACTTCTTTAAGTTGTCAGAATATCAAGATCGCTTAGTTAAGCATATTAATGATAATCCTTCTTTTATTCAACCGGAATCACGTAAGAATGAGATGCTACAAAACTTCTTAAAGGAACCACTATATGATTTAGCAGTATCAAGAACTAGTTTCTCATGGGGTATTCCAGTAGACTTTGATCCAGAACACGTTGTATATGTGTGGATTGATGCACTGGTAAACTATATTACTGGATTGGGATATGATGTTGATGGAAATCACGGTCCTTTATTTAAAGAGTTTTGGCCTGCAGATGTTCATGTGATCGGTAAAGACATTTTAAGATTCCATACTATTTACTGGCCAATCTTATTAATGGCATTAGAAATAGAGTTACCTGAACAGATATTTGGTCATCCTTGGCTATTAATTGGGGATGGTAAGATGAGTAAAAGTAAAGGTAATGTAGTGTATACAGATGAGTTAGTTGAAGTGTTTGGGGTTGATGCACTTCGTTATATTATGTTACATGAAATGCCATATGAGCGTGATGGTAGTATCACACATGAACTAATGATTGAGAGAATTAATACTGACTTAGCTAATATTACTGGTAACTTAATTAATCGTACTCTATCAATGATTAATAAATA
>CAZEQW010000139.1:0-232 GCA_964514505.1 uncultured Erysipelothrix sp.
TTTAGCTTTCATTTTCACTATCACTCCTTAGTTTAAGAATATGTCCAGGCTTTATTTGTGCTTTGATTCTTATATTCTTTCCTTTTGTATAAAAGCCTTCTACCATATTAAAACTACTTTCCTCGGTTATCTCAGAATCTATAGTATATTCTTTAATTCCCATGGAAATAGCAGATGATTTTAATAATTCTATAGCTCTTTCCTTAGCTTGATTTAATGTATAGCTCTTAGG
>CAZEQW010000139.1:242-1726 GCA_964514505.1 uncultured Erysipelothrix sp.
ATGTATCTGCTAACATTGTTATTTCAATTGTAGGCTTAGCCAAGGCTGCTCCTATGGCATTGGCTACATTGTAATTTACAGGGAAATAACATGGTAGTTTATAGTGTTTTTCTAATATGGGTGCCAATACATTAGCTGGACCACCTATTATATTTACTGTCTTAGGCTCTATCTTTTTCCCATGCAATAATTCCCTTACTGTATATACAGGTTTACTATTTATCTGAAGTAGCAATTTGCAATAATCCAAGAGTCGCATCCGTTATATAACAGAATGCTCGCAATGCTGAACCATCGCTTAGTAACGTGATATCTTCATGATTAACGACATTACCAATTAAATCAGACATTATTCTTCCGTCGTTAGAGATAGCCATACCAGGACCATAAACATGAGCAATTCTACAGATAGCGTATTCTAATCCAAACTCATAAGCAGAACTAACTATGATGTTTTCAGCCATACGTTTACTCTCGGGGTAACATGATCTAAGTTCTAAGCAATCTAAACTTCCCATATCCGTTTCTTTTATTGACTTAATATCTTCAGACACTTGTCCGTAAACTTCTCTTGTTGAAGAAAACACTAGTTTGGAAGAGTACTTTTTTGCTATCTCTATAACAGAAAAGGTACCAAAAATATTCGCATTTATTATTGAGGTTGGTGAAGTTCTAATGACATGGGGGCTAGATGAACTTGCTAAATGAAAGATATAATCCAATCTTTTTGATTTTATATCCTCATGAACAAGGTCTTCAACATTTTTTTCAATCAAGTTTACATCTGTTGAATCCAAACCTGTCCTTTGAAAGAATTTTGAAGCACTACGAACATTTACATGTAAATCAATGTTGGCCCCTTTTTGCTTATTAATATGATTGAAGAAAAGCACTAAATAAGTAGATAGCAATCCGGTTCCACCTGTGATTAAAATACTTTTATTTTTATAATCTTCAAATGAATAATTACTCGTGATAGTTTCTATATCATCTAAGACTACAGTATTTACACTCATATTTCTAGCCATTTAACTTTTCCTCTCTCTCGTATATAGATCGAGCGATCTCAATATCTTTTGGTGTGGTAATTTTAATATTACTTTGATCTGTCATCACGATATTAACAGGCTTACCATACTGGAACATTAATGTACAAGAATCAATGGAACTGAATACCCCATCTTTTTGCGCTTGTAAATGAACATTATATATATCACTCAGAACAAACGATTGCGGTGCCTTTGCAATCATTGAGTTACTACGATCTGGGATTTCCAACACTTTTCCTTCAGAATTAGTAACTAAGAAAGTCTCAATGGACCCTACACTAGAAACAGCAGATCCAAACTCTCTCACGCTATTGATATTCTCGTTAATTAAGGAAGAGTTAATAAAAGGACGAACTCCGTCATGAATTAATACAATACTTTCGTTGTCATACTCTTCATACGCTTTCTTTAGACCATTGAAGATAGACATTTGTC
>CAZEQW010000140.1:0-1724 GCA_964514505.1 uncultured Erysipelothrix sp.
GACCTTAAGTGAACTTAATGAAGAACTAACGAAACTAAATAGGGAACTAGAGAGATTATCATAATAAAGTGCCTTCGGGCATTTTTTATTTTAAGAGGAGACATATGAAAAAATATATAGCAATTGCCCTAACTATTATATTAGTGGCAGTAATAGGAATTAACCTTAGTAATCAAAAAAACTCAAGTACAATGTATGAATTTGACAGTGAAGTAGTTAGTGCTGAAACTTATTATGAAATGATGATTGAGAACTACGGACATGAGTTGGCTTTTCAATTTTTAGAGAAATCTTATTTAGAAACTTTAGAGGTCAGTGATGACATTAAAAGTATGTCTAAGTTACAAGCACAAGCCATGCTGACAGAAGAAACAACAGATGAAGAGAAGGCAGCCATTACTGAAAGTTTAGTGGCACTTGGTTATAAAGGAATTAATGACTTGGAGATATTCTTTCAACACTCAAATATGAGGCGTGAGATGATCTCGGAAAACTATAGTAAATATATTGATATAGATACATTAGTTGCTGAACTAAACCCTAGATTAGTTACTCATGTATTGGTGTTGGCTACTCAAGAAGCAAAGGAACATGAATCATCCAAAGCACCTACTAAAGAAGAAAAACAACTAATGGACAAAGTAGATGGTGTTTTAAAGGATAGTAAAGACATCAAGTTAGACATGATAAAAGTATCTGACTCAGAAACTATTGTCGGAGAGAATTTAGGTTATGTGGATAAGAACACGCAACTAGTGGAATCGTTCTTAGTTGAAGCACTTAAAACCAAAGAAAAAACTATTAGTGGTTGGGTAAAATCTTCATTTGGTTATCACAGAATCTATGTTGAGAGTACAAGTATTAATGATTTTGGGAAGTCAGATGACTTTATATCTGCTATTCAAGAATACGACAAAACACTTTCTTATAAGGTAATGTTGGGAGTTATGAAAGAATCTGGCGTTACAATTAATCAAGATTTTGAAGCAAAACTACTAAAAGGATTGGAAGGTTAATATGAAAAAAACACTATTATTAATGAGTCTGCTCTTATTGGTAGGATGTACAACAGGATCTACTATTAAGGAACCTGCTGTACTATATGAATATCAGGGTAAGAAAATAACTGAGGACGATATACTAACTGGTTTGATGAATATTGACCAGGGTAATATTATTGTTCAGGATATAGAGTCAAAAGTGATGGATTCTTTGATTAAAGAATTCAATTATGAACTTGATGATGAAGTAAAAAAAGAGTTAGATAGCTTTAAAGAGTATGCGAAAACTTTAGGAATAACGATGGAACAGTTTATCGTTTACTATGGATTTAGTGATGAGGAATCCTTTAACAACTATGTGGCTAATCGAGTCTTTATGGAATATTATGCTAAAGATACATTAGAGAAGGATGTTGAAGGTTACGCTAAGAAGTATGAGGTAAGAAACTTCGTAGTATTCTCTGCTGAAGATGTTGAACAAGCTAAAAAGATATACCAAATGGCTAAAACGGCAACTATCGCTGAAATAAAAGACACCTATAAAAAGGCGCCGAGTGAAGCTATGGTATTTACTAATGAGTATCCTGATCTAGATGAAAAAACACTGAATGCATTGAAGACAGAAGATGTATATCATGCTGAAGGAACTCGCAATGTATTTGTGTTTAATGATGTTGCGCTAAGTGATGAAGCAATAGTTGACAATCTATTAACTAAAACTAA
>CAZEQW010000141.1:0-1646 GCA_964514505.1 uncultured Erysipelothrix sp.
GTAATAACTTCAAGATATCCAGGGTTATACTGATGATACATCATATAGCCACCTCACACTTTATTATAATACAAAACCCCTATAAAGAATAAGGGTTTTAACTAAAATCTCTATAAATTACTAATTGCTTCTGCAAACAATCCTAAAATTTTATCACTATCATTAACTGAACCTGGTAAAGGATGCCTCGCACTCTTCTCACTAAACACAAGCATTAATTTTTCATCATACACTCCATCAAGATAAACACCCTCAAACATCTTAACTAACTCATAGACAGGTTGCGTTTTTACCAACTTACGACCTAACTCAATACTTTTCTTATTTTCAACATAGAAATCCTTTGCTATATCTACATCTACCATTAACATCATCATGTAGTATTCCAGTTTAACCAAATGATCCATCATGATACCTAAAGTTGATTTCATTAGTTCCTCTAATATCGCAAACCCTCTCTCAAACTCCAAACGATTAAAAGCCTGATCAGTCATAAACGCCATCAAATTATACTCAATAGCTACATCTTTATCATAATATGAATAATCATGCTCTCCCAGTGATAAAGTCGATAACAACTTCCCTTCGGACATCATCGCATTAGCACGCAATACAATCAGTAACGCCTCTTTACTACGGTCACTACGTTTCATATCACGATGATTTCTACCATCATTAGTCAAACCCTTGGATTCCATCCAATTCATAAATCCCAATAGCAACCCAACAAAAGCAAACACCAACAGAAACAAAGAAAAACCAGTTCCATTAGGTAATAGCATTACAATCATAATAGATATAAATGATTGAATATTATTAAATATTACGCCACCAGCATTATATAAATAAACAGGGACCTCTTCAGCATCTGGAGGCAACATCAAACACTGTCCACCTGTACCTGCCAAACTATAGCGCATCATCACCAGTTTATTACTCTCATCTTTCTTCCAAAGAATACTTCGATAGCGATAACTAACAAACGAGTATCCTGTCAAAAGCCCAAAACATAAATGACCAGACTCATGAATTATGATTGATAACTCAAATGCTATGAGCAGAAAAATCACAAAGAAAATAACTAACGACATAAAAGGTGTCCCTGTTAGTAACTCCTTATATGCTAATATCCAACCCATGCTCGCTGTTATAATAACGACAACGGAATAATAGATCCAGTTTACTTTACTTCTCATTATTGACTCCTTAAGATTGAAAAAGAGCGAAGATTAATCTTCGCTCTTAATGCCATATTTTCTATTGAATCGTTCAACACGTCCAGCTGCTTGAGCAAAACGTTGTTTACCAGTGTAGAATGGGTGACAGTTTGAACATGTATCAACTTTAATATCTTCTGCAGTTGATCCTACTTCAAATTCATTACCGCATGTACTACATACAACATTAACACGGTTATATTGTGGGTGTATTCCCTTTTTCATGACAATCTCCTTCCGCCTTAGATGGACTCCACCTAAGATAAGTGCTAATAAATATTACCATAACGCAAATGATTATACAAGCAATTACCCATTATCTTTAAAATACTTCATTGGGTCAGTACCGTCCAACTTTAACTGCTTCATTTCAAGGCCAATCTCATTATTAACACCCTTTATAAAATCATAAATATCAAGACTCAAACC
>CAZEQW010000142.1:0-1635 GCA_964514505.1 uncultured Erysipelothrix sp.
TCGGTAAGAGAAACGTTATTGGTATTCATCCTATAACGAAGTCTAATTGTGGTGGAATAAGACCGGCGTTGTGGTTAAAGAAAGATTCATAAGTAAAGGAGTTACCGTTTATTGGTAACTCCTTTGCTTCTTTATGTTAAAGTTCATTAGAGAGAAAAATATTATAGCTACGTACTTGTGAATAAAGCAATGATATTAAGTAGTGTCAAGATAGTCCAATGCTAGCTAAAGAAAGTAATCCCATACTACGCATTGATCTCTTCTTCCAAAGTTGCTATGACATCGATAAGTTCGTTAAATGAAGGGTAATCACCATAAATCATCTCAGCCATGGAAAGGTAATCCTTTTCAAGTTCATCGAGTCTATAAGATTCAGGAACCAGTTTTATTTTCTTACTTAAAACATCTTCGTATCTTGCCCAGGTTCTAGGGTAAAACTTTATTTTGAAATTAACTACCTGTATCATCAGTTGCTCATCAAATATGGAGTTATCTTTGATGTCGGAGTGAAACATTTTATAAATATCATAGTAATGCCTGGCATATCTTAAGGGTAGTTTGCTCTTAGCAGGTCTGTGTGCCTCGTGGTGTAATATTGTTAGTTTTTCCCAGAATGTTCTCTCAGCAGCTACTGTACTAATGTATATAGTGTTTTTAAAAAGATTTGGATAGACTTCGGATATTAACGGTTTGATTGGTAAGGTGTTAGATGGCATCTTACTTGCTAATGCACCAATCTCAAGTCTGATACTTTGTGTTAGATAATTAGACTTAAAAATCTTAGGGTATTCAACTAAGATGGTTTGCTTATCAAGACTATCTATGTAAAAGTTAAACTTGAAAATTGATTGATTAGAAAAGTCTTTTTGAATATCTGGTAGAAGAGTATTCTCAATAAACTGTTCTGTACGTAAAATAAGATCTTTATTATAAAGGCTTTGCTGTCTATTTGATCTTTCTTCATAGGGTTCGTTTTCTTGAACGCCTAATACTTTCCAATCTAATATCAGGTCAATGTCTTCTGAGAATCTTTGAATTAAATTGTAGCATTTAGATAAAGAGGTCCCTCCTTTAAATGTAAAGTTTTTACTCCATTTACATTGATTAAAAATATAGTCCAGTATATAAGTAACCCAATAGTCTTTTTCGATCACTGCCTCTGAAACTCCCAGTTTATTGGCAGTATTGGTAACAATTATTCTTAAATCTTCTAATGAGTTAATTGGTATGTTGCTTAACATTATATCCTCCAATCTTTTTAATAGATTCATAAATCCATGCAGGTGCTGATATGGTTTCTTTTAGTAGATTATCTATATCTTTGGTAGATAATTTGCCACGTAGTATTTTGATAAAATCCTGATCTATATTATTTTCGCCCTTTGCTTTGATAGCCTGAATCACTGTCGCACTTAAGGTGCTCATGTTCGCTATCTCACTTTGTTTAACTCGTTTAAACGCTAGTTTTCTATTTCCTACTTGATAAGTTTTGTAGGGTCCGCTTGAAATATACTCATAGTTTATTGGTACTTGCGTAGTTAAGCCAAGTATATTTAACGCAGTATTTCCTGAAGGAGCAATATTCCAATTGTATTTTCGTGCGAAAGCTATTGCTAATTCGTTAATTGATACTGC
>CAZEQW010000143.1:0-1606 GCA_964514505.1 uncultured Erysipelothrix sp.
ATTTTATCATTTCCTTTAGTTAAACCAACTGAATAGTCAACATTTGTGTTTTATTCCTAAAGGAAATGCAACTATTTAGTAATGAGCGTTTATGTGTAACTTTACAGATAAACGCTCATTTTGTAAGGCTATATCAAATAACCATCAAAAGAATCGAGATCGATAAGTTTTAAAATACTACCATCTTACTTTAACAGTTACAAGTCTAACTTTTGCGAGTGTAGCATCTGCTCATTTTGAATAAAACACTATATAGAAAGCTCATCACTTTTAAAATTAGTAAAATAACTTAAGATTGGCGAACTCATATAATCTGGAAATTTTCCTTGTTTAATACTAAAGACGTGTTGACATACAGTCGTTATTGCAAATTAAAGCCAAAATCAGTTGCAAAACTTTGTGAAAGCCTAGCACATGCCTTGTATCTAGTGGGGTTTCTTTATATCATATAGAAGTAAATTAGGAGGAAATTATGGATCTATTTGATGGATTGAAATCCAAAATTGAAGGAAAAGAAATTTCAGTTGTTTTCCCAGAGGGAAATGACGCACGTATTATCGGAGCTGCTGTACGTTTAGCTGCAGACAAATTACTAAAGCCAATCTTATTGGGTAACCCTGAGGAAATTCATGAGTTAGGTAAGAGTCACGGATTTGTGACTAGCATGGTAGAGATTATTGATCCTACTAAATATGATAAACGCCAAGAGTTGGTAGATGGTTTTGTGGAAAGACGTGCTGGTAAAGCAACAGTTGAACAAGCAGAAACATTAATGGACAACGCTAACTACTTTGGTACAATGATGGTTTACTTAGGCTATGCAGATGCATTAGTAAGTGGAGCAGTTCACTCAACAGGCGACACAGTTAGACCGGCTTTGCAAATCATTAAAACAAAACCCGGTGTATCTAGAACAAGCGGTGCATTCATTATGACAAAACGTAATGAAACATACTTATTCTCAGACTGTGCTATTAATATTAATCCCAATGCTCAAGAATTAGCTGAGATCGCAGTTGAAAGTGCTAAAACAGCTGAGTTATTTAATATTGAACCAAAAGTTGCAATGTTAAGTTTCTCAACAAAAGGATCTGGAGCAGGACCTGATGTTGATAAAGTAGTTGAAGCAACACGTATCGCAAAAGAGTTAGCACCTGAGTATGAGATTGATGGAGAACTACAGTTCGACGCTGCCTTTGTACCTACAGTTGCTAAATTAAAGTCACCAGACTCAAAAGTAGCGGGACAAGCTAAAGTATTTGTGTTCCCTGAGATTCAATCAGGAAATATCGGATATAAAATTGCTCAACGCTTAGGTGGCTATGAAGCAATTGGTCCAATCTTACAAGGTTTAAATAAGCCAGTATCAGATTTGTCTCGTGGATGTAATGAAGAAGATGTTTATAAACTATCAATTATTACAGCTGCACAAACTTTAATGGACTAATAGATTTGAGGTGTTTCCTAGTGAGACACCTTTTTTTTTAGAAATGTATACAATTTTAAACATTTTCCATTTTTTGTTTGACTTACCCGCTTCTCTTATGGTATATTAGATAAGCATTAAGGAAATGGAGAATTAGCTCAGTTGGGAGAGCATCTGCCT
>CAZEQW010000144.1:0-1599 GCA_964514505.1 uncultured Erysipelothrix sp.
CATGAAGGTCGTTAATACGTTTGAGGTCATTGACATCTGCCATAACCAATGATAAAGGAAAGTCTTCTTCTTTTAGTTCGGTGTCTAGTAATTTTTGAAGGTACTGTCTATTATAAAGACCTGTTAGTGGGTCATGATAACTTAGGTATTGCATTTGCTCTATATATTCTAAGTCTTTCTCAATATTTCTAAATACTAGTACGTTACCTAAAACATCGTTCTCATTTATAATAGGCGCAATACTATGTGTTATTGGAATCCAGCCTTTGTTTTGTGTCTTAATCTCATAGTGTGATGTGAAAGTCGATTGACTTATGTTCTCTTGTAACATTTCAGTGAAGTTGAGTTCTTTCTTAGAGTTTGGTTTTCTTAATTTGAATGTCTCTTTAGATATGTTTGACCCAAGAATATCTGCGGAAGCTTTATTTAGACCAATAATAGTGTTATTGTGATCGAATGTTACTACTCCATCAGTTATTGAGTTCAATGTTGTTTTAAGAAGGGTACGTTCTGATTCTAACTCCCTAGATAAAATAACCCGATCTGTGACATCATAGGAAATTGTAATTCTAACGTCTTTTCCTGCTATTGATAATAAGTTAGGGTAGATATCAAGGTATCTTATGGTTCCATCTTTGCATCGGTGTGGTATCCCTGTTAGTACTTTATTGTTGGTGTAAATGATAGGATTGATGTTGTAGTCTTGTGCGTTCATTGATAAGAACTCTTCTTTAGTGTAACCATAGAAGTCAAGGGCATAGGGATTAGCATCAAGTAGTTCGTAAGTGTGTTTGTCGGTTATGATGATGATTGCTTTTTGTTTGAAAAAGAATCCTTCCATATATTCCTGAAATAGATGAAATGTGTCGCTGTATTTTTTTGTTTTGGTGTTGTCGGTTCCAGTAATTAGTATGTAGCGCCCACCAAAAGAGTCAAAGAAGGGTATGAATTCTTTTTTGACCGAGTGATCATTGTAATCGAAGTATGAAACTTTAGCTTCTTGTGTTGATAGAACAAAGTTACAAGTATCTATTAGTTCATTCTGTACTGATTTGTCGAATAAATCCCAGTAACCCTTGGATTTATCTTCTATTATTGATTGTGTCGCGAAGTTATCGGCAATCACTTTATATTGATTATTGATGTATTGAATGACAAAAACACTTAAGTTAGATCCGTTCATTATTGGACGAAAGGACGCAATAAGTTTTTGCTGGTGTTTATTATAATTGAAGTCGTAGGTTTCTTTGTCTATTGGTTTAATATAACCTGTTAATAAATCTTTTCCACTTTTAACCAGGTGCAACTCAACATGCTTATCGTCATCTTCTATGTAAATGAATTGTTTTTGAGATATTTCTTGTTTGTAGGTGTAAACTATATATGAGAACCAGAAGTCATAGTCCATATTTAGACATTTTGAAAACTGCTCCCCACTGATTGTGGTGTCTCGATTTAGGCATTGTATATTTAAGATTCCATTACTGAGACACGAAAAGTTAAACTTGGTTGGAGTGTTATTAGCATCTCTTTCCAATTTTATTTCAAAATTTGAGTATACACTAATCTCTGTTTTCATCATATTTCACCTATAGAAAT
>CAZEQW010000145.1:0-1599 GCA_964514505.1 uncultured Erysipelothrix sp.
TCCCACTCAATCGTTCCACCTGGTTTAGGACTCAGGTCATAAAGAACCCTATTAACGTTCTCTACTTCATTTAGGATACGATCAGTGATCTTATTTAATATTTCATAAGCAATGGGTTCAATAGTTGCACTCATACCATCTACTGCATTAACAGCTCTTAGTATGATTGGATATAGATACGTACGGTTCCCATCCTTTACACCTACTGATTTGAACTCAGGAATAACAGTGAAGTATTGCCATACTGTCTTATCAAGTCCATAGTTTTTGAACTCTTCTCTTAGAATTGCATCGGCTTCTCTACAAGCATGTAATCTATCTCTAGTAATAGCACCTAGAACTCTAACACCAAGACCAGGTCCTGGGAATGGTTGTCTAAACACCATTTCATCAGATAAGCCTAGTTCAAGTCCAGCTTGTCTAACTTCATCTTTATATAATTGTGCTAATGGCTCAATTAAAGTAAAGGCCATATCTTCAGGTAATCCCCCTACATTATGGTGGGATTTAATAGTCTTAGCAGTCTTAGTTCCACTTTCCACAATATCAGGATAAATAGTCCCTTGCGCTAAGAAATCAATACCTTCTAGCTTCGCTGCTTCCTCATCAAAGACAGCCACAAACTCATTACCAATGATCTTACGTTTCTCTTCTGGATCATTTATACCTTCAAGTTTATTTAAGAAACGTTCTGTTGCATCAACGAAGATTAAGTTTTCGCCTAAGTCATCACCAAAGGCCTCAATAACGCCTTCTGACTCGTTTTTACGCATCAGCCCATTATTTACATGCACACAGTATAATTGCTTGCCAATGGCCTTAATAAGCAATGCAGCAACTACAGATGAATCAACCCCACCTGATAATGCTAGTAGAACTTTCTTATCACCAACAACTTCCTGAACACGCTTAATTTCTGCTTCAACGAAGTTCTTCATATTCCAGTCTTTTGAAGCATTACAAGTATCAAACACAAATGACTTAACTTCATCTTCAGTTGGTTGTGTTTCCCATGTAAGGCTAGCTTTACTCTGTGGATAATCATAAGAGATAACAGGAACGCCAAGATCATAAACAAAGTCATCTATCTCAACATCTACACCATCAACATTACGATACTCACCACCATTTAAAATGATACCTTTAACACCAGAAATATCATCCAAGTCATGAAGTGTTATATCATGAGCAACTATCTCACTATATACACCCAAACCACGGATAGTTCTAGCTAAATCAGAATTTTCTGTATTACCTAAATCAATAATTACAATTTTATCATGTTTCATATTTATTTCCCCGCGTAGTTTGGTGCTGATTTAACATTGTCCACATCATGAGGATGACTCTCTTTAAGACCCGCTCCGGTAATCTTAACAAACTGAGCATGAAGTTTCATGTCCTCAATTGTCGCACACCCACAATATCCCATACCTGATCTAACACCACCAAGCATTTGGTAAACTACATCACTAATACTACCTTTATAAGGAACCGTTGCCTCAATACCCTCAGGTACTAACTTCTTAAGTTCATCAACGCCCCCTTGGAAATAACGATCACTTGAACCACGTTTCATAGCACTTAATGAACCCATTC
>CAZEQW010000146.1:0-1586 GCA_964514505.1 uncultured Erysipelothrix sp.
ATGATGTTGCGCTAAGTGATGAAGCAATAGTTGACAATCTATTAACTAAAACTAACTTTTCAACAGATGTTTTCATTGAAGCAGTTCAATCACGTAAGTTTGTGGTTCATAATAAGAAACTAAAGGACTTGATGAATAAAACATATCCAGACTATATGAAGTAAGAAAGGAGAACGAAAGTTCTCCTTTTATCTATTTAGTATAGTCTTTTAATAAAACCTCAAGTGCCTTAGGTCGTATGTTAGTAATGCGATAGAAACTATTTGGCATAGGTGATGAGAATGTCATCAACTTTCTAGTTTCTGGGTTTTGAATAATAAGTCTATAGGCATGTAATCCCATGCGACGAAGTGGATTCCCTTGTGCTTCATACTTTCTATCCCCAATAATAGGATGACCAATATCAAACATATGAACTCTAATTTGGTTCTTTCTTCCTGTATCAATAGTAACAGCTAATAAAGCATGTTTATCAGTATGAGATAAGACACGATAATGCGTAATTGCTTCTTGACCTGATGTCGTAGAGTACATATGAGTAGTTTTGTTTTCTCTTAAGAAAGATGTGATCGTATCAGTCTCTTTCTTTGGCACACCCTCTACTATAGCTAAGTACAAGCGTTCCTTTACAAGGTTATTCCAGTTCTTCTGGTATAGTGCTTGTGTCTTTTCATTCTTCGCTAAGATTAGAATACCTGAAGTATCTCGATCTAAGCGGTGCACAACAAAGATTCTATTGCGAGGATGCTGTGACTTAACATAAGCACTTGCTAATCTAAAGGCTGTAACATCTTCTCTTTTGTGGGTTGATATTGTTAACATGCCATATGGTTTGTCGATAACTAAAATATCACTATCTTCATAAACAATTTTAAGCGGTGTATCGGCTTGATGATTATATTCTGCAATTTGGATAATAGATCCATAGCGAAGCGGAGCATCAAACTGAGTTGTCTTTTTCCCGTTTATACTAATACAACGGTTCTTGAGAAGTGATTTAATTTTTGATTTTGAATAACCTGTATCAATACTATATAAATAATTAAGGAGCGTATCCTTTTGAGTAACTGTAAATTCTTTTTTCATGGTATTCCTTCTTTCTACTCTATTATAGCAAATAAACATAACCACAACCTAGTCTATTTATGGTACTATACTAATATGTGGAGGTTTGTATGGTTTCTAAATTATTAATTCCAGAATTAATTTTCTGTATAGTCGTTGTAGCTGCATATTATGGCTATTATGTATTTAAATATCGCAAAGCACCTAAGGCGCTTGTGTTAGCAGCATGGGGTGTTGGGGCATATTTCCTTTTTAATGCATTCAGTAATGCATTACTACTTATTTTTGTGCAAATAATTGGAAGTGAGACAGCCAATAGTTTAGCATTAAATAACTCTGTTTTACTAATGGGAATACAGAGCGCGCTTGAGGCACTTAGTTTAATATTCATATCAGGATTTATTATTAAGCAAATGAAGAATCGCAGACAGTTTGTGAGTGATGACTCAGCAAGTATGACAGGTTATATCATGGGAGCAGGAAGTTTATTTACGCCGTTTTTACCAAACTCCCTATTGATG
>CAZEQW010000147.1:0-1586 GCA_964514505.1 uncultured Erysipelothrix sp.
TTGAACTGGATGAGTCGCGTTCATTCATGTTTAATATGCCGTATTTAGATGAAGGTAATTAGCATCAACAGGATATTGAGAAGGGACTTGGATATCGTCAGATGCAACGTTATTTACCCATAAAACTTAAAGATTAATATAGTTAAGCCTTATCTTGTATAGATAGGGCTTTTTCTTTATAATGAACTTTGAAGGAAGTGTGTGTATGAAAGTTAAATTAAATGATGTTCTTGAAGTAGAAATCTTAGATCTTACGTATCAAGCATACGGGTTAGCTAAGGTAGATGGTCTTAGTATTTTTGTGGAGAATGCTCTACCAGGCGAGATAGTTGAGATTGAAATAGAAAAAGTAATGAAGCGTTATGCATTTGGGAAGTTGCTGCGTGTTTTGAAGGCTTCTGAGCGTCGTGTTGAAGTTAAAGATGAAGTTGGTACTAGTCTTGGTACTATGCCACTACAGCATTTAGAATACGACTACCAGCTTGAGTTTAAAAAGGGTTTAGTGGAACATTACCTAAGCCGTAGCTTGGAAGCATACCCAAAAGTGAATGATACACTTGGAATGGATAATCCATGGGGATATCGAAATAAAGCTCAAGTACCGGTACGTGAGCTTGATGGCGTTTTAGAAACAGGATTATTTAAACGTAATAGTCATGATTTAATTCCAATTGAGAACTTTCATATTCAAGATAAAATTATTGATGAAACGATTATTGTAGTTAGGGATGTTTTACGTAAATATGCTATAGCAAGTTATGATGAAGAAAATCACAGTGGTCTTATAAGACATATCATTGTTCGAAAAGGTCATTATACTAATGAGCTAATGATTATGTTGGTGACCCTAACTGATGTACTGCCATATCGTGATGAAATCATTAGAGACATTTTGGATAGTGTTCCTAATACAGTAAGTATTATTCAGAACATTAATAGTAAAAAAACTAATGTGATATTAGGTAAGAAGCAATATGTATTATTTGGTGAAGATGTTTATTATGATGAAATACTTGGGTTGAAATTTGCGATATCATCAAAATCATTCTTCCAAATCAATACACCTCAAACAGAAAGTTTGTATTCAAAAGCAATGGAGTATGCAGGCATAACTAAAGATGATGTGGTAGTAGATGCTTATTGTGGTATTGGAACTATCTCATTGATTGCAGCACAGAAAGCTAAACATGTGTATGGAGTAGAAATTGTTGCAGATGCTATTGAGATGGCTGAGTTTAACGCTAAGTTAAATGATATTGATAATATTAGTTTTGAAGTTGGTACTGCAGAAGATGTTATGGCGAAGTGGGTTAATGGGGGACTTAAGGTTGATGTACTAATTGTGGATCCTCCTAGAAAAGGCTTGGATAATAATTTTATTGATAGTGCTTTAGAGACTAAACCTAAACGAATTGTGTATATTAGTTGTAATCCTGAAACATTAGCAAGGGATCTTAAAGTATTTACTTCTAGTGATTATGTTATTGAGGCAATTCAACCAGTAGATCTGTTTCCGCATACTTTACATGTGGAGACGGTAGTCTTGATGTCAAGGAAGAAGTAGGGAAGGGTTATAAAAGGCTTGA
>CAZEQW010000148.1:0-1576 GCA_964514505.1 uncultured Erysipelothrix sp.
GTGATGCAGCGTTTATGGGTGCTGAGACATTCTACCCAGATGGTACTGGATTTAATACAACGGGTTCAGATATAGTAGCTGTCTTATGTGACTATTTAAAGATTCCATTATACTTTTTAACGCCAATGATTAAAGTGGATGTTAGATCGGTAGTGGGAGAGTATAAAGAAACAGTAATGAACGATGTATCGTCAATCTTAAAACCTATGGTTAGAGGAAATGAAACCGTTGATTCGCTAGATTTCAAAGTTCCCGAACTATTACCTGTTGCTCCTAAGTTTATTAGTGGGTTTGTGACAGAGTTGGGTATCATACCTAGTTATGCTATGTATGATATTAGTATGGATTATAGTAGAAAAATAAGAGGTGAGAATATTGTTTGATCCAAGAAATAAGGTAATGACTATGATTCAACCTGAGCCATTGCCAGGTAGTTATAGACATGACAATATGACAATCGAAGATATAGTAGATCAAGTTCTTGAAGAAGTAGATATGGTGGTTGAGAATGGTTTTGATGGTGTCATTATTCAAAATATGAATGACATGCCTATTAAGCAAATTGCTAAACCAGAGGCGATTGCATATATGACTCGCCTAGGCATTGAAATAAAGAAACGCTATCCTGATTTAATCTTAGGCGTTCTATTAAACTGGGATGGGGTAGCGAGCTTTGCAGTTGCGGAAGCGGTTCAAGCTGACTTTATTAGAGTTGAGCATCTATTTACTGGGGCTAACGTAACAAGTGCTGGTATTTTACAGGCACAGTGCGTTGATATAGCTGACATTAGAAAGCGTACTAAGTCTAAGATTCCTGTGTACGCTGATATATATGAAGTTCATGGTGTTCCCATTGGCGCTAAACCAATTGAGAATGCTGCATGGGAAGCAGTGCATGAAGCGTTTGCTGATGGACTGTTTGTTGCAGGAAATACTCCTGAAGAGAGTATTGAGCTAATTAAAAAGATAAGAACAAAACTACCAGATGTTCCTATATATCTAGGTGGTGGAGCAACTGGTGACAATATTAATGAGTTAATGCAATATTATGATGGAGTATCAGTGGCTACCTGGATTAAAAATGGCGATATGAAAAATCCTATTGATCCAGAGAAAGCCAAAATTTTTATCGATGAAGCACGTCGTGTTTAATGTTTAGTCTTTATATTTGGCATAAAAGTATTAAAAGAGAGACTTGTGATAGTAATCTATCATAAGTCTCTCTTTGCATTTTATAATAATTCGTTCGAGATTATTGGTCAATCTTTTATCCAGACGATAGAAAAATGAAATAAGTAGTACTTTTAATGAGATGTATTAAAGTTTAATCGACGTTTGCTACACTTTCTCGCTTTATTAGTAAAGGGTCTAAGGTATAAGACTCTTCATATGATCTATTTAGTAGTTTTTTAAGTAATACTTCAATAGCTTTACTTGCTAAGCTACTTGTATCTTGATCAACAGATGATAGGCCAATATTTAACATCTCGTTAAAGGCCAAATCATCGTAGCCTACAATCAAATACTTCGTTTTTCTTTGGACTATAGTATATGTGTTTAATTACGTTGTAGAGTT
>CAZEQW010000149.1:0-1574 GCA_964514505.1 uncultured Erysipelothrix sp.
ATTTCTTCTTTAGTATATCTATAGCTAGGTAAACAGTATTTCTCTTGTCATTAGGTAAAAAACTTTTATTAGTACTAATCGCCATTTCATCAGCCTTTTCCAAATAAATCATATCAAAAAGGTCAATTGGAACAATAACATTCTTAAACTTAAGTGTCTTATCATCGCGATAAGCAAATAAACTTAGGGTAACTTTAGCGTACGACTTCCTACGCATATAACTCACCGTATAGCTTAAGGTAATCTTCAAAAGAAAGAGCGTCAGCCCTTACCTTAGAAGAGATACCAAGTGATTCTAATACCTCATTATAATCAACGTCTAACTCTAGTGTTTTTAGATTATTAACTAAAGTCTTACGTCTAAATTGAAAACAAGTCTTCACAAAGTCAAAGAATAACTTCTCATCATAAGCCATAGAATTGCCTGTAGGGACCAATTGAATAACTATAGACTCTACTGCAGGTCTAGGATGAAAAGACTCCTTAGACACCTTCATAACAACTTTAGTGGCGAAATAGTACTGGATTTGGATGCTCAATGCATTATAATCCTTCGTTCCTACCTTTGCAGCCAATCTATCTCCAATCTCCTTTTGAACCATCAATGTCATTCTACCCACATCTAACTCCATTAACTTAAACAATAAAGGCGTCGTAATATAATAAGGTAGATTAGCACAAACATCGACCCTAGTTCCCTTTAAATTACTTAGATCAGTCTTAAGAAAATCACCTTCAATAATCTTAACATTGTCATAAGAGCCAACACTCTCTTTTAAAATTTCAACCATATGAGTATCAATCTCATATGCAAGCACCTCATCATACAAAGAAGCAAGTTGCTGCGTCAAAGCCCCTAATCCAGGACCAACCTCGACCACAACATTTCCACCACCACTATGACGAGCAATGGTTTGTACAACCGATGGATCAATAATAAAGTTTTGACCAAACTTTTTCTTAGCATAACGCTCGTATTTCTCCAAATACTTCATAGTTACTTTCTTATTAGAGATTACTTCCATCTATATCACCCTTCAATATCCTCTCACACTCTTTCTTATCAATACCCAACATATTAAGGTACTTAAACATTCTTTTACTATTGCAAACTGGAATACTTAGCTTTTTTGATAAAACATCACGATGAACCTGTGAAGCCTTCCCGCCACTTAATCCCAACTCATAATAATCACCAAAACTAATACTCTCAATATTCACATCAAAAGTTACACACTTAGACAATGCCTCCACGATATCTTCACAAGACGCATGCTCCACACCAACTTTATTAGAAGACTTAGCTTGCTTAACATTCAAACTAGCGTGTTTAGTAGTCCCAACATAATCAATGATCTTTCTACGAATCATCTCTCCAGGACTATCTGGGTCGGTAAATACAACCAAACCACGCGATTCATTAATTCGCTTGCATAACTTCAAGAAATCCTTTGAAACATGCGTACCATTACTAATTAGAATATCCGCATTAACACAAGACTCAATCTTAGTGGCATCGCTTTTACCTTCAACCACAATAACTTCCTTTATACTTAACTTTTCCATACCTAAAT
>CAZEQW010000150.1:0-1567 GCA_964514505.1 uncultured Erysipelothrix sp.
GCTATACTTCGATACACTTCCTTACGCTCAACTACAGAACCAGGTACTCCAATATTTTGATTTAAGTAAGCGTAATAAGTTCCTGGGGTGATTAGCCCATTCATCCTAAACAAACGCATTCCCGTTGATTGTAGAATGTACTCAGTAACCATAATACAGTTAGTGGTAAAAATATTATAAGTTTTTAACTTACCACTAGTAAACTTGTAGAAGTCTACCTCAACCTTAGCACTTCGAAGTTGACCTAAGTAACTGTCCAAGGAATCTGGCTTATCCATTGGATAATCATAATAATATGCTTCCTTCATCATTAAACCAATGCGACGCTCTATCTCTTCGCGTTGCTCATCATCAATTGAAACCACAAATCTAAATACAGTGGTATCATCATTAACACAATACTGAACATACTCTTTCTCACTACCAACAATCAATAATCCCGCTCCATACCCTTGTGTAAAGTGACGATCATAAGGGTCATGATTACCATATGAGTAAATAACTCCATTATAACCAAAGTCAACGTGGCCCATTCTATTGTAGCCATGGTCCTTTGCATATAAATACAATGAAATATAGTTACCTTTAGTTGACTCAACTACTTCCTTTACGATACTTGGGTCTTCCTTCACTTCTTTATCAATCTTTTTGATTAGATAAAGAGGAAGAAATCCTGTAATAACAACAGGAGCCGGTAATCTAAGTTGATACCCATCTCTTACTACAATTCTATAACTAGAAAATATGTTTAAGGCTCCCCTAATTACCATAAAAATACCAACTTGTAAGTTAATTAAAAAATAACTATCCATGCTCGACTTAATTAAAAATATAGCCATGATACTATCTACCAACATATCAAAGACAATAACGAGTTTACCCCTTTGCTTTTTAATGATTGCGACATATAGATCAAAGGCATGTGTTAAGGCTTTGAACAGAGCCCATATACCAAATAGTATTGCTGTAAACTCTATAAATATCAAAGGATTAAAGGACAAGACAATAAAGAAGATAGCACTTCCTAGAGATAGCAAGAGATCAGTTATATGTCTTGAAACAAAATAGTGATACATATTGTAAATAACTGCATATCCCAATACGATTAAAAAAGCAGCATATGACAAATTCCAAATTAACTGATCACGCCACATAAAAACGATACCCAAACTTATCATTAGGATACCACCCATTATTTCCATCAACAGGAAGAATTTTGTGTTCTGTGTAAAGTACTTTTTCAATATGTAATCCTCATCTTTAAATCAATTATACAATATAAAGATTAGTTTGCATAAGGAAATAAACATACGAGTGGTCTTGCTTACCTAATTTATCAAATGAGTAATTCATTTAAGTAAACTTGATTTAAATAGAAGGATTCTATTTAAACCTAATTTTTCGTTCTTTGATGTTTAATATTTGAACTTGATTTATAAGTATGTATACGCTATCATTACAAGTAGCAACCACTATTTGGGTTATGTTGTTGCTTAAGCTAAGTGGATAATCATTTGTTAATACGAGTTAATCCCTCTTCATTAACAACCACTTTGCACTATCTCTC
>CAZEQW010000151.1:0-1522 GCA_964514505.1 uncultured Erysipelothrix sp.
AAGATCATATTACTGAGTTGATATTAGGTTTTGAAAATACTATTACTCTTCATCAGCGTACATACATAAAAAGGAGAGATATTATGTTGCAGATTACTAATGATGATTTATTTGTTAATTACTACATGGACTGGGTTAATACATATAAGAAAGGAGCGGTAAGGGAGGTTACTTTATCTAAGTATAAGATGACACATATTTGGTTAACTAATATAGTCCCTAATCTAGTTATAGGGGACTTAACAAGAAATGTTTACCAAAACATTCTAAATGATTATGCTTTGCATCACGAGAAGCAAACTACAATGGATTTTCATCATCAGTTGAAAGGTGCAATCCTTGATGCTGTTGATGAAGGTCTAATTGATAGGGACCCGACGAGAAAAGCAATCATTAAGGGTAGGGAACCCGGAAAGAAGAAACCAAAGTTCTTAAATCAATTTGAGTTGCAGACCTTAATAAAGAGTTTGGATCTTGGAGAATCTTTAAATTGGGATTGGTTAATTCTTTTGATTGCTAAAACCGGGATGAGGTTCTCTGAAGCCTTGGCACTTACACCCGAGGACTTTGATTTCATGCAACAAACTATCAATATCAACAAAACATGGGATTATAAGAATAACGATGGTTTCATGCCTACCAAGAATAGATCTTCAAATAGAAAGATCAGAGTTGATTGGCAAACTGTGAGTCAATTCTCGGGTTTAATAAATGGATTGGATGTAGATAAACCAATCTTCGTTAATGGAAAGGTATATAACTCAACAGTCAATAACGTCTTATTTAGACATTGTAAGAAGTTAGGTATTCCAACAATCTCTATTCATGGCTTAAGACATACTCATGCTTCACTATTATTGTTTTCAGGGGTATCTGTTGCCAGTGTTGCTAGGAGATTAGGTCACTCTAGTATGACCACAACACAGAATACTTATTTGCATATTATTCATGAACTTGAGAATCAAGACACTGATCTTGTTATTCGTTCATTATCACAATTAATTTAACATCACGCTGATGAAGATGAAAAAAGACTCTTTAGGATTTGCTAGAGAGTCTTTGAATGTTTACCTCTTCTTTTACAAAGTATCATAATCACTACGATTACATTAATTATTACTGGTTGCCTTGACTAAGAGAAAGTTACAACAGTCTGTAACTGAATCTACTATTTATCTTCTACTTCTTGGCAATCAAACTTATAGGTATACTATAATATTATCTGTTTAGGATAAGTATGGTCCACGAACTCTTGGACATCAAAGATGTTTAGGTCGTTAGTGGTTTTTATATTTTGAGTTAGGTAGTATATCTCGGCTAACTCTTCTAGATACGCTGCTTTTAAGAATGCTTCATCAACTGTTTTGGCTACACATATTCTCCCATGACGTTCCATAATCACGCATCTAATATTAGTGTTTCTTTTGCTACATTATTGGCTAGCTCGTCTGTTCAAGGTAATGCATATTTTGCAACTGGTACATAACTAGTTTTTATTCTAGTGCACTAATTTCAAATACAA